>NZ_JBEYVC010000002.1:0-178886 GCF_040643855.1 Streptomyces sp. NPDC047072
CCAGGGCTATCGAACGGGGGTTGACCGGGGGAGTGGTGGTGGTCATGGCTGCTCCTCAAGGGGCTCGTGTGCCGGGTCGAGAGGTGTGTGGCGAGCGCGCGGGCGGCGGGGCTCGCGGAGGCGGGCGGCGGCACGCTGCTGGCGCTGGGCCTCGCGACGCCGGCCGCGGGTGCGGCGGCGGCCGGTGCGATGGCGGGCGCGTCCGCGGTGCACGCCCCCAACGGCTTCTTCAACGCGGGCGGCGGCTACGAGTACGCGGCCACGCTGGGCCTGACGGCGGCGGGGCTCGCGGTGACAGGCCCGGGCCGCCTCTCCCTGGACCACGCGCTCGGCCACACGGTGAACCGCGGCTGGATGGTGCCGGTCGCCCTCGCGGCGACGGGGCTGGTGACGGCGGCGGTCGTGGGGGCGCGGAGCCGGCGGCTGCGGGAGAAGGACACCGACGACACGCAGACGGCCCTGTTCGAGGAGCAGGAGGCGTTGTTCGGGGAGTGAGGGCCGAGGTGGCACTCTGCTCCGTATGAGCGATCACGACATCTGGGCCTGCGTCGACGAACTCTGGAGCTGGCTGGAGGCCGGTCAGCCCCTCGGTGGGCGTGAAGGACTGCTGCTGCGGATGCTGAAGCTCGCCGAGGAGGTCGGGGAGGTGTCCGAGGCGGTCATCGGGGCGACCGGGCAGAACCCCCGCAAGGGCGTCAGCCACAGCTGGGAGGACGTGCAGGGCGAGCTGTGCGACGTGGTGATCACGGCCCTGGTCGCCCTGCGCACCCTCACCCCCGACACCCGCGAGACCTTCATGGCGCATCTGGCCCGTGTCAGGGAACGCTCGCTCGGCCCTGCCGCGTAACGGGACGTTCACCCGTTCGGCCTACGCCCCCGGGCGGCCCGCCCCGCGCTCCTCGGACGATGAACCGGACGACGTGCACCCCACCGTCGGAGGATCCGGATGAACGAGGCCCCCGCCCCCTTCGCGGAGAACGACGCCCCCGCCCCTTTCGCGGAGCAGGACTACGCGGCTCGGATGACCCGCACGGCCAGGGCCGCGGCGGAGGCGGAACTCGCGGGCCTGCTGGTGACCCCCGGCCCCGACATGGTGTGGCTGTGCGGCTACCGCCCGCCCGCGCCGGCGGAGCGCCCGACCCTCCTGGTCCTCACCCCCGGCTCCGAGCCCCGTCTGCTGGTCCCGGCCCTGGAACGCCCCGACGCGGAGGCCGCGCCCGGCGCGGGGGCGCTGCGCGTGTCCGAGTGGCACGACGGCCAGGACCCGTACGCGGCGGCCTCCGGCCTCCTCCTGCCCAGCGGCCGCTACGGCGTCTCCGACACGACCTGGGCGCTGCACCTGCTGGGCCTCCAGGAGGCGCTGCCGCTGACCACGTACCGGGCGCTGACCACGGTGCTGCCGATGCTGCGCGCCGTGAAGGACGAGCCCGAGGCGGCCCGCCTCACCGCGGCGGCAGCGGCCGCGGACGCGGCGTACGAGGAGATCCTCGCGGTCCGTTTCGCCGGCCGCCGCGAGAGCGACGTGGCCGCCGACCTGGCCCGGCTGCTGCGCGAACACGGGCACAGCCAGGTCGACTTCGCGGTGGTCGGCGCGGGCCCGAACGGCGCGGACCCGCACCACGAGGCCGGCGACCGCGTCATCGAGCAGGGCGACACGGTCGTCCTGGACTTCGGCGGCCTCAAGGACGGCTACGGCTCCGACACCACCCGCACGGTCCACGTCGGCGAGCCGACGGACGAGGAACGCACGGTCCACGACCTCGTCCGTACGGCCCAACAGGCGGCCTTCGAGGCGGTCGCGCCCGGTGTCCCCTGCCAGGAGATCGACCGCAGGGCCCGCCGGGTCGTCGAGGACGCGGGCTACGGCGACCACTTCGCGCACCGCACCGGCCACGGCATCGGCGTCACCACCCACGAACCCCCGTACCTGGCCGAGGGCGAGGAGACCCCCCTCGCCCCCGGCATGTGCTTCTCCATCGAACCGGGCGTCTACCTGCCCGGACGCTTCGGAGTCCGCATCGAGGACATCGTCCTGTGCACCCCGGACGGGGGCCGCCGCCTCAACACGACGGACCACGGGATGGCGATCGTGGAGTGAGCGCGGGGTCCGCGACGGCCTCTTCGCGTCCGAAAGATGGTTGCGCCCCCGCGACCGCTCTCCCTAGCGTGGCGGCGACGAGCGAGCCGTCTCGACCGGCCCGCCGACGCTCCGGGCGACCAGCCGTCGTCCGGAGCCGCTGCCGACCGGGAGGACGTGGATGACCAGCACCGCTGCCGACACGGGAAACACCACCGAGGGTCCGGGCGACGACGACACCAGGATCACCGCCGACATACTCAAGGTGGCCGGGGCCGTCGTCGTCGGCATGATCATGGCCATCCTGGACATGACGGTCGTGAACGTCGCCCTGCCCACCTTCCTCACCGAGTTCAAGGTCGACGCCTACTCCACGGTCGCCTGGACCATCACCGCCTACACGCTCGCGCTCGCCGCCGTCATCCCCGTCACGGGCTGGGCGGCGGACCGCTTCGGCACCAAGCGCCTCTACGTCACGGCCCTGGCGCTGTTCACGTTCGGCTCGATCCTGTGCGCGTTCGCCTGGAACATCGAGGCGCTGATCGGCTTCCGGGTCCTGCAGGGACTGGGCGGCGGTATGCTCGTCCCGCTCGGCATGACGATCATGACGAAGACGGCCGGCCCGCACCGGATGGGCCGCCTGATGGCGATCCTCGGCGTGCCGATGCTGCTGGGCCCGATCGCCGGCCCCATCCTCGGCGGCTGGCTCATCGACGCCGTCTCCTGGCACTGGATCTTCCTGATCAACCTGCCCCTCGGGGTGATCGCGATCGTCTACGCCCTGGTCGTGCTCCCCAAGGACTCGCCCGAGCCCAGCGAGACCTTCGACTTCGTCGGCATGCTGCTGATGTCCCCGGGCCTGGCCCTCTTCCTCTACGGCGTCTCGTCCATCCCCGGCGAGGGCACCGTGGCCGCGACCAAGGTCCTCGTACCCGGACTCGTCGGCCTCGTGCTGATCACGGCGTTCGTGGTGTGGGCGTTCCGGCCCGAGCACCCGCTGCTGGACCTGCGGCTGTTCAAGGACCGCAACCTGACGGTGGCGACCATCGTGATGTTCCTGTTCGCCGGGTCCTTCTTCGGCGCGATGCTGCTGGTGCCGACCTACTTCCAGCAGGTGCGCGGCGAGGACGTCCTCAAGGCGGGTCTCCTGGTCGCCCCGCAGGGCATCGGCGCGATGCTGACCATGCCGATCGCGGGCACCCTGGCCGACAAGATCCCGGTGGGACGGATCGTGCCGGTCGGCATGGCCACGGCCCTCGCCGGCATCATCGGCCTCGCCCTCAGCGCCGACCCCGACACGCCGTACTGGCGGGTCATCCTCTTCCTGTTCGTGATGGGGCTCGGCATGGGCGGCTCGATGATGCCGACCTTCACCTCGGCCCTGAAGACGCTCCGCGAGCACCAGGTCGCCCGCGGTTCGACGCTGATCAACGTCATTCAGCAGGTGGCGAGTTCGGTGGGCGTGGCGGTGATGTCGGTGGTCCTGACCAACCAGCAGAACGCCTCGGAGGCGTTCTCGGCGCTCCGCGCCCTCGGCGACGCCAAGCAGGCGGGCGTACAGCCGCCGGCCTGGGCGACGGAGACCGCGCAGCGGCTGGGCGACGCGTTCCAGTCCACCGCGATCTCCGATCTGGCGGGCGCGTTCGAGACGACGTACTGGGTGGCGGTCGGCGCGATGGTGATCACCCTGGGCGCGTCCCTGCTGCTGCCGCGCAGGCGCGAGGAGTCGAAGCTGCTTGAGGGCGAGGGCGAGGGCGGCGGGGGCGAGGGGGACCGCGCGACACCGCCGGTCGGCCTCCACTGAATTGTTAGCGCACACATTCCGGAGGAGGCAAGACCACCCGGCCGCGCACACCGGTA
Organism: Streptomyces sp. NPDC047072; assembly: GCF_040643855.1. Lineage (NCBI taxonomy): Bacteria > Bacillati > Actinomycetota > Actinomycetes > Kitasatosporales > Streptomycetaceae > Streptomyces > Streptomyces sp. NPDC047072. The sequence continues at coordinate 3,938 of NZ_JBEYVC010000002.1, forward strand.
AACAGACGGCACAGCTTTTGTTTGAGCACTCTTGACTGTTCAACAGTGTTGACCCGGTATTGATCCCGCCGTAGAAAGACGGAGCCGCGAGAACGGCGGCCCGTCCGTCCCTCCACGCCCCGATCAAGCGCTCTGACCGGCTACAACACCCTCACCCTTCCATGCGATCCGCAGGCGTGACGACGTCCGAGGGCCCGGAATGTGAGCGCACACATTTCCGTCTCCTGAGCTTTTCGTCTCCTGAGCACCGTGAAGGAACTCCCGCATGCCCGCAGAAGCCGGACCCTCCCGCAGAACCGTCCTCACCGCCCTCGGCGCGGCCTCCCTGGCCTTCGCCGGGTCCGTTCCAGCCGTAGCCGCTCCCACGGTGGTGGACTCCCCCACCGCCCTCCCCGACCCGTCGGCCCACTGGACCTTCGACGAGGGCACCGGCACCACCGCCGCCGACTCCTCCGGCAACGCCCACACCGCCACCCTCCAGGGCGCGGCCGACTGGGACACCGGCAAGGTCGGCGCCCACAGCCTCGGCCTCACGGCGGGCGGCAACGCCACAACTCCCGTTGCCGTTGTGGACACTTCCCAGGCGTTCACGGTGTCCGCCTGGGTCAACCTCGCCCAACTCGGCGGCTACCAGACCGCCGTGAGCATCGACGGCAAGGTCGTCAGCGCCTTCTACCTGGGCCTGCGCGACGACACCGGCACGTTCGCCTTCGCCCGCCTCGCCTCGGACGCGACCCAGGGCGCCGCGGTCGCGGCGGCCGCGTCCGCCCCGACGGCCGGCACCTGGACCCACCTGGTGGGCGTCAACGACCCGACGTCCGGCGTGACCCGCCTGTACGTCAACGGCGTACTCGAAGGGGAGACGGCGTACTCCGCGGGCTGGGCGGGCACCGGGGCCACGGCGATCGGCCGCGCCCTGTACGGCGGCGGCCAGGTCGACCAGTGGCACGGCCAGATCGACGACGTACAACTGTTCCCGACGGCCCTCACCCCGGACCAGGTCGCGACGCTGGCCGGGGTCCCGGTGGAGTCCACAACTCCCCTGCTTAGCGTGGACGTTGCCCACCCCGCCCACGCGGTCTCCCCCATCCTCCCTGGCCTGATGTTCGAGGACATCAACCACTCCGGCGAGGGCGGCATCTACGCCGAACTGGTCCAGAACCGCTCGATGATGGCGAGCGACACGGCGGCGGTGCACTGGTCGGCGGTGGGCGGCACGACGCTGACGCTGGACGCTTCCGCTCCCCTGAACGAGGCCCTGAACCGCTCCCTCAAGGTGGAACTGCCAAGCGCCACAGGGGCTGTTGGCCGTTCCGGTGTCGCGAACGACGGCTTCTGGGGCATCCCGGTACGCCCCCGAACCACGTACACGGCCCGCCTGTTCGCGAAGGCGTCCCGCCGCATGGGCCCGCTGACGGTGGCGATCGAGTCGGCGGACGGGGGGACGGTGTACGCCTCGGCGCGCCTGTCCCATGTCGGTACGACCTTCCCGGACCGCCCATACGAACTGACCCTGCGCACGGGGGCGGACGCCCCGGTGACCGGCGATGCCCGCCTGACGGTGACGACGGCCGACCCGTCCGCCTCCGGCGAGACCCTGTGGCTCCAGCACGTCTCCCTCTTCCCGCCCACGCACAACAACCGCCCGAACGGCCTGCGCGTGGACCTGATGGAGAAGCTGATCGCCCTGAAGCCGAAGTTCCTCCGCTTCCCGGGCGGCAACTTCCTGGAGGGCAACACGATCGCGACCCGCTTCAACTGGAAGAACACGATCGGTCCGGTCTGGGCGCGCCCCGGCCACATGGACGACGCGTGGGGCTACTGGTCGACGGACGGCCTGGGCCTGCTGGAGTACCTGGAGTGGGTCGAGGACATGCGGGCCCAGCCGGTCCTGGCGGTCTTCGCGGGTTACACGCTGAAGGGCGACCACGTCACGGGCGACGCCCTCCAGCCCTTCGTCCAGGACGCGTTGGACGAGATCGAATACGTAACGGGCCCGGTCACCAGCACATGGGGCGCGCGCCGCGCGGCGGACGGCCACCCGAAACCGTTCCCCCTGGAGTACGTGGAGATAGGCAACGAGGACTGGTTCGACGGCTCGGGCTCGTACGACGCCCGCTTCACGGCGTTCTACGACGCGATCAAGGCGAAGTACCCGCACCTGAAGCTGATAGCGACGACGACGGTGACGAGCCGCACCCCGGACTTGATAGACGAGCACTACTACTTGGCCCCGTCAGCCGCCCAGGCGGCCACCCACAAGTACGACAACAGGGACCGGGCGTCGACGAAGGTCTTCGTAGGCGAATGGGCGGCACAGGAGGGCCGCCCGACCCCCGACCTGAACGCGGCGCTGGGCGACGCGTCCTGGCTGGCGGGCCTGATCCGCAACTCCGACCAGGTCCTGATGGAGTGCTACGCCCCGCTGTTCTCCAACGTGAACAACAACGTCTGGGCAACGAACTTGATCGCCTACGACAACCTCACGAGCTACGTCTCGCCGAGCTACTGGGCGCAACAGATGCTGACGAGCAGGTTGGGCGACACGGTCCTCCCGGCAACGACGCGGGCGCTGCCGGGCCTGGCGACGGTGGTCACGCGCTCGGGTCGCTGCCTCTACCTGGCGGTGGTGAACTACGGGACGGAGAAGCTGGATGTACCGGTCGAGTTGACGGGCCTGGCGAAGGGGGTGAGGAAGGCGGCGACGGCAACGGTGCTGACGGGGCCGTCTGCTACGGCGACGAACACTCTGACGGAGCCGACGACGCTGGTCCCCAGAACCACGGCGGTGACCGGAGCGGCCCCGACCTTCACAACAACCCTGCCCCCGCTGTCGGTCACGGTCCTGGAACTCACCTTGACCTGATGTCGGTGATCTCCACGGAAGGCTCCGTACCCGCCGAGGCGGTGCTGATCAGAGACGGCGTGTAGCTCAGGCTGGTCTGGTCAGTGAGCTCGGCGGTCTGAATGACCGACCCGGACTCGTCACCGTGGATCTCGTAGGTGATCTCGTACGTCGCGTCCGGGTCGAGGACCCCGCTACTACCCAGGTAGGTCAGCTCAGGCTCCACGGTCAGATTGCAGCCCGCCGATCCGAAGCACTGGCGCTCGGTGGTGCGCAACTCGATCGAGAAGCTGTCGACGTCGACTTGGGCGTACGTCGGTTCCGTGGCGGGGGTGACGAGATCCAGGTCCGGGACGCTCGACGCGACGGCGGCGCCGGTGCTCGGCTTGTCGTCGTCGTTGGTGGACCCCTTTGTGGCCCCCACGACGACGATGCCCGTGGTGACGATCGCGGCGATGACAGCGGCGGCCGAACCGATGATGACGGCGTTGGTGCGGCGTTTCTTAGGCGGGCCGGGCGGTCCGGGCGGCGGAGGGGGGACGGGCGGCAGGGGCGGGACGGGAAGCTGCGGACTGCTCTCGACATCGACCATCGTCAGCCCCACCCTCCCAGCAGACCGGAACTGAGCTGAGCACTACAGATGTTGTAGTCCCCGGACGCGTGAGCCTTCTTGGTCTTCCCACCGACCGTGACGGAGCAGTGGATGTCCCCGGACCCCTGAAGCTGAGCGGTGACGTTGAAGTACACGGCCTCATCGTCGACCGGCAGCGTGGCCTCGAACTCACCGTTCTTGAAGGCACCGTCACGACTGTCGGAATCGGACCCATAGGTGATGTCGAGCGGCCCGAGAGCGCCGGCAGGAGCCGTACCCCACACCTTGAAAACAACGACCTTCTTGCCGGCCTTGTTCTTGCCGTCGCCCTCTTCGCCGTTGCCCCCGGAAGCGGCGGCGGCGGAGGCATCGGCCGCCTTGTCCCCCTTCGACACGGAGCCACCGGCCTTGGCACCCTTGGAGCTACCCGCCCCGCCCCCCACAACAGCACCGACAAGCGCAATGAGAACGAAGAGCCCGACAAGACCAAGACACCCCAGCCCGACGACCTTCCCCGCACCAACCTTCTTCGGCGGCGGAGGCGAGAACGGCGCCTGCCCAAAGGGCTGTTGCGGCGGATACTGCTGCTGATTCATGATTCCCCCTGGGGCGTGTGTGGTGCAGTGCAAGGTGTGTGACTTGCACCGGTCCCGCACGGTTTCCCAAAGAGAACTGATTCACCTGATCGTGGGACAGAGGCCCACAGGCAGCGGCAGACGAGTCGGGCTGTACGCCGGGTTCTGTGCCCCGGTCCCTCGCGGGAGTCGGGGCGACGGCCATCCATCTAGGGCCTACGTTGCCGTAGGCCTCGTGCGGTCTACCCGGGGGCTCGGGCGGGCAGCCCTCGAACGTCCCCGCAGAGTGCGTTTTACCGCGCTCCTTTTGACCTTGCTCCGGGTGGGGTTTACCTAGCCGCCTGAGTCGCCTCAAGCGCTGGTGGTCTCTTACACCGCCGTTTCACCCTTACCCGGTGCCGAAGCGCCGGGCGGTTTGTTTTCTGTGGCACTGTCCCGCGGGTCACCCCGGGTGGCCGTTAGCCATCACCCTGCCCTGTGGAGCCCGGACGTTCCTCGGGGAGCCCCCCGAGAGGGGATTCCACGCGGCCGTCCGCCCGGCTCGTCTGCCGTGCGGACCATGTTACCGGGGACTCGGGGCAGGCCGGTTCGGCGGTCACGCGAACCGGCCCCGCCGTCGCCAGTACCGAGCCCGCCAGGATCAGCGCGAAGGCGACACCTACGCCCACTGTCAGGGGCTCGGAGAGGAACAGCACCCCCGCCACCACCGCCACCGCCGGGTTGACGTACGTGATCACCGTCGCCCTCGTCGCGCCCACCTCCTTGATCAGTTCCAGGAAGGCGACGAACGCGACCGCCGTGCAGATCACTCCCAGGCCGGCAAGGGCGGCGACAACAGAGGCCGAGGGCATCGAGGACGGCCAGGTCAGGACCGCGGAAGGGGCGTATACCAACGCCGCCAGCGCCAGGCACGGGGCCGTCAGCTGGAGGGATGGGATGTCCTTCAGCCAGCGGGCCGCTATCAGCGGGGCCGTCGCGTAGCCCACGACCGTCACCAGCACCTCCGCCATCGACTTCGCGTCGCCCCCCGTGAGGTGCGGAACGGTCAGGACTCCCACCCCCGCCAACCCCAGCGCCAGGCCCGTCACCCTCCGCGCTCCCAGCCCCTCCGTGTCGCCGAAGAAGCGTGCCAGCAGCACGCCGACTATCGGGACGCCCGCTATTAGCAGGCCCGCCGTCGAGCTGGAGAGGTGGCGTTCCGCGTCCGTCAGCGTGTACCAGGGGCCCATGATCTCTATGACCGCGAAGGCCAGCATGGGGCGCCAGTGTGACCGTACGACAGCAGACAAGCCCCCTTGCCTCACCGCGAACGGCAGCAGGAGCAGCGCGCCCACCGCGCAGCGGACGAACACCACGAACGGGGCCGAGAGCGGGGCGTCCACCGCCACTTTGATCATCAGGTAGGGGATGCCCCACACCACTCCCATCAGGGAGAACAGGAACCAGCCGCGTGCAGTCATGCGGACATCGTCGGCGGACTCAACGGCCCGCGTCTTGAACGCTGTTGCGGTACGCCGCCGGGGTCACCCCCAGCACACGGCGGAACCAGCGGGTCAGGTGGGCCTGGTCCGCGAAGCCCACCAGGCCGGCCGCCTCGGCGGGGCGGACGCCGGCGTCCAGCAGAGCGCGTGCCCGGTTCACGCGGTATTGGGCCAGCCAGGCGTACGGGGGGATCCCCATCGCCGTACGGAAGGCCCGTAGGAGTTGGTAGCGGGACATGTCCAGGTCGGTGGCAAGGTCGGCGAGGGACGGGGGTGCGAGGAGTTCGTCGGCCAGGCGGTCTCGTACCCGTTGCGCGATGGCGTCCGCGCCCGGGATCACGCAGGGGGCCATACGGGCCGTGGAGTGGCGGCCGGAGAGGGCCGTCAGGAGCCAGGGCAGGCGGGACTCCGTCTCCAACGGGTCGGGGCAGGCACTGAGTTCGCGGTGGGCGAGGCGGAGGGCCGCGGCGAGTTCCGGGTCGTCTATGAGGGGGTCGCGGAAGTGCGGGAGGCCTACGGTGCCGTCCTTCAGCAGGGAGGACTCCGCGTACAGGGCGCGGTAGGCGTAGCCGTCCGTGGGGGTGCCCGGGCCGCCTGTGTGCATCTCGCCGGGGGCCAGGACGACGATCGAACCTGGGCCGGTGCGGATGTGTCCGCCGCGGTAGTCGATGATCTCCGAGCCGCCCACGCAGACGCCGATGGTGTACTCGTCGTGGGCGTGCGGGGCGTAGACGTGCTTGTCGAAGCGGGCGGTCAGGAGGTCCACTGGGGGGCCACAGCGGCCCAGCCTCGCCCTCGTCCACAACGCCTGCTCGGCCACGGCCCGTCCCCCTGTTCGTCGTCCACAGGGTGCAACGACGTGGGGCTCAGAGAAAGTCCGCGGTGTCCAGGTCGAAGGCGAAGGGCTCGGGGAGGGTGAGCGGCTTGCCGAGGGGGCGGGTGTCGTGTTCCCGGTAGTCGTCCCGCTCAGGGTTCCTGAACAGGGTGACCGACGAGGCTTCGCGATCGACGAGCAGATAGAGGGGGATACCGCCGCGGGCGTAGCAACGGCGCTTGGCCTCGCGGTCGGCCTTGGGCCTGGTGGACGTCACCTCCAGCACCATGGCGACGCCGTCGCAGGGCATCCAGGAGTCGGCGCCCCGGTAGAGGCGCAGCTTCCTTGGAGCGAACGTGCCGTCCGGGATCACGTGGTCTTTCGGGCAGCCGCCCCCGCTCTGCAGCTTCAGCCCCTTGTTCCCGGAAAACTGCATATCGGTCTGGGATCGCCTATACACCTGGTTCACGATCAGCTCGATGTAGTCCTCGTGGTCCCCGTCCGGCGGCGGCGTCACAACGATCTCCCCCTCGATCAGCTCAGCCCGGAAACCCTCCGGAGTGTCCAGGGCGAGGAAACCCTCCAGCAGGACCTCTGCCTGCGTGAGCGGCTCGTGGGCCACGGCAGTCATGTCACGCCCCTCCTTCTGTCGCTCGCCAGACTGGGACATCGGAAGATCACCTGTCCATGAGATCGGGAACCGTTCCCTCGATCGTGGCACACGATCGGTGTCTCGGGCACGCGGTCAAGCGGGCGCGAAGCGTACCTTCGCCCGGCTCGCAGACGTGCCCGGATCCGCCCCCACGACCCTCACCCGCAGTCGATCACCCAGTGACAGTCCAGGGCCGTCGATGCGGCCAATGACCGCCGGATCCGACAACTGCACGGTGCCAGAACCCCGTTGACGCTCCTCCAGCTCCACCACGCACCCGTCGAACACCTCCCCCACCCGGTCCTTCAACAGCGCCGCCTCGACGATGTCCACGCACTCCCGTTCGGCCTTCGCAGCGAGTCGGCCGCCTGAGGACATCTCCCCCGGCAACCCAGTAAGCGCCGCGAGCACCCACTCCGGTACGGCCGACCCCGCCACCGCCGCCAGGCAGATCTCCGAGGCGTACCGGTCCGCCAACCTCCGTAGCGGCGCCGTGCAATGCGCGTACGGCGCCGCCACCGCCGCGTGGGTCGTGAGGGGCGGCAGGACTCCGTCCCGGAAGACCGTGTAGCCCGCGCCCCGCAACAGCGTCGTGCACTCCTGGAGGAACGCCGCGTGGTGCGGGTTCCGTGGGTCCAGGGAGCGGACCAGGGCCGCGTACGACACATGATGCGGCCAGTCGATGTGCAGGGCCTCGGCCGTGCGGCGCAGGCGGCCGACCGCTCCGGACGGGGCCGCGGGGAGGGTGCGGAGCACGCCCGTGCCGTAGGCGAGCATCAGGTCCGCCGCAGCCATGCCGGTGAGCAGGGAGATCTGGGCGTTCCAGCCGTCGGCGGGCACCCCCACCCGGTACGTCAGCTCGTACCCCCCGTCCCGCTCCACGATCTCCTGTTCCGGAACCCGCAGCGAGATCCCGCCCCTCTCGACCTCCAGCGCCTCCCGCACCTCACCGACCTCCTTCAACAGCAGGAGCGGCTCCTCGGCGGTACCCGTGTCGATCGCCCTCTGCACGCCCTCGTAGTCCAGCTTGGCCCGGCTGCGGACCAGGGCCCGGTGCACCTCGGCGGCGGTCGTACGGCCTTCCGCGTCGAGGTCGATCGTCCACAGGGCGGCCGGGCGCAGCTGGTCCGGGAGGAGGCTGGCCGCGCCCTCGCTCAGTACCGGCGGGTGCAGCGGGACGCGGGAGTCCGGGAAGTACAGGGTCATCACGCGGCGGTGGGTCTCCGCGTCGAGGAGGCCGCCGGGTACGACGAAGGCGGCGACGTCGGCGATGGCGTACCGGACGCGGTAGCCGCTGCCCCGCCGGGACAGGTGCATCGCCTGGTCGAGGTCGGTGGAGGCGGGCGGGTCGATGGTGAAGAGGGGGATGTCGGTGGCGTCGGCATGCACCCCGGGTGCAGGGACCGCGGAAGCCTCGGCCGACACCTCCGGCGGGAACTCCGACCGCACCCCCAGCTCCGTACGCAGGCCCGCGCACGCGGCCCTCAGCTGATCGTCGGTCACACGCATGCGGCGGCGGGGCATACAGCGAGGGTAAGCAGATCGGGCGCCGTACGCTGTCCGGGAGCTCAACAGAAGGAGATCTTCCGTGCTGGTCCTGCTGCCGCCCTCCGAGGGCAAGGCCTCCTCCGGCCGTGGCGCCCCGCTGAAGCTGGAGTCGCTGTCGCTGCCGGCCCTCACCGAGACCCGCGCGACCGTGCTCGACACGCTCGTCGAGCTGTGCGCCGGGGACGAGGAGAAGGCGCGCGAGGTGCTCGGACTGAGCGAGGGGCTCAGAGGAGAGGTCGCCAAGAACGTCGAACTCCGGACCGCCGGGACGCGGCCCGCCGGGGAGATCTACACGGGAGTGCTCTACGACGCCCTCGACCTGGTTTCTCTCGACGCCGCGGCGAAGAGGCGTGCAGGGCGTTCCCTTCTCACGTTCTCGGCGTTGTGGGGAGCGGTTCGGGTGACCGACCGGATTCCGTCGTACCGCTGCTCGATGGGGGTGAAGCTGCCGGGGCTCGGCCCGCTGGGCTCCTACTGGCGTACGGCGATGACGGCGGCGCTGCCCGAGGCGGCCGGCGACGGGCTGGTGCTGGACCTGCGGTCCTCGGCGTACGCGGCCGCGTGGAAGCCGAAGGGCGAGGTGGCGGGGCGGACGGCGACCGTACGGGTGCTGCACGCGCCGACGCGGAAGGTCGTCAGCCACTTCAACAAGGCGACCAAGGGGCGGATCGTACGGAGTCTGCTGGTGGCCGGGATCGCTCCGAAGGGCCCGGCGGAGCTGGCGGAGGCGCTGCGGGACCTCGGGTACGTCGTGGAGGGCGAGGCGCCCGCGAAGGCGGGACAGGCGTGGTCGCTGGACGTGCTGGTGGACGAGATCCACTGAGCCGTCATTGCGCCCTCTGCAATGAGCTTTGCGCCAACTGCATCACTTGGCCATGATGACGTCATGGCATCCTCCCCGTCTCCGCTCGACCTCGCACCCGTCGTCCCCGTCGTCGTTGTCAACGACGCGTCCGACGCTGTACCGCTCGCCCGTGCGCTGGTCGCGGGCGGGCTGCCGGCCATCGAGGTGACGCTGCGGACGCCCGTCGCGCTGGACGCGATCCGGGCGATCGCCGCGGAGGTGCCGGAGGCGGTGGTCGGTGCCGGGACCGTGATCACGCCCGGGCAGGTGAAGGAGTCGGTGGCGGCGGGCGCGCGTTTCCTCGTCAGCCCGGGCTGGACGGACGTCCTGCTGGAGGCGATGCGGGCGTCCGGGGTGCCGTTCCTGCCGGGGGTGTCGACCACCTCGGAGGTGGTGGCGCTGCTGGAGCGCGGGGTGACGGAGATGAAGTTCTTCCCGGCGGAGGCGGCGGGCGGGACGGCGTATCTGAAGTCGCTCGCGGGGCCGTTGCCGCAGGCGCGGTTCTGCCCGACGGGCGGGATCGGGCCCGGCAATGCCCCCGACTACCTCGCCCTTCCCAACGTCGGCTGTGTGGGCGGGACTTGGATGCTGCCCGCGGAGGCGATCGCCGCGCGGGACTGGGGACGGGTCGAGGCGCTGGCGCGGGAGGCCGCCGGCCTTTCCGCCCTACGGCCGCAGGTGTGACGTGTCGTTGAAGAGCCGCACGCTCGCGTTGCCGTCGGCGTAGTAGGCGACCGCGGAGAGCGAGGCCGCGGAGAGTTCCATGCGGAACAGGGACTCCGGCGGGGCGCCCAGGGCGAGACGGACGAACGTCTTGATCGGGGTGACGTGGGTGACGAGCAGGACGGTGCGACCCGCGTACGCCGCGACGAGCTTGTCCCTGGTCGCGGCGATCCTCGTCGCGGTGGCCGCGAAGCTCTCGCCGCCGCCGGTGGGTCGGGCCTCGGGGTCGGCGAGCCACTTGGTCAGGTCGTCGGGGTAGCGCTCGCGGACCTCGCCGAAGGTGAGGCCCTCCCAGGCGCCGAAGTCGGTCTCGATGAGACCGTCCTCCACGGTCACCTCGATGCCGAGTCGCTCCGCGACGGCTGCGGCGGTCTGGCGGGTCCTTGTCAGCGGCGAGGCGAGGATGTGCTGGATCGTTCCGCGCGCGGCCAGTGCCTCGGCCGCCCTCTCGGCCTGCTCGCGTCCGACATCGGAGAGCGCCGGATCCGTACCGCCGCTCCCCGAGAACCGCTTCTGCGGAGTCAACGGTGTCTCCCCGTGCCGCAACAACACGAAGGTGGCAGGCGCGCCCATATCAGCCGGGGCCCACCCGGACCGAGCCACGTTGACAGCGGCCCGGCGATCGGCCTCAGCCTTGACGGCGGCACCAGAAGACGGCTCACGGATCGAGCTCGCCGAACCCCCCGAATCCATCGCCTCGTTCGCCAACCGGTCCGCCCTCTTGTTCCGTTCCCGCGGGATCCACTCGTACGTCACCCGCCCCGGCGGAAAGATCCGCCCCGCCTCCAGAGCCAGCGGCTTCATGTCCGGGTGCTTGATCTGCCACCGCCCCGACATCTGCTCGACGACCAGCTTGGAGTCCATGCGGACGTGCACCGAGGCGGCGGGGTCCAGCGCGTGCGCGGCGCGGAGCCCGGCCACCAGCCCCCGGTACTCGGCGACGTTGTTGGTCACGACGCCGAGATACTCGTACGCCTCGACGAGCACCTCCCCCGTCGCCGCGTCCAGCACCACGGAGCCGTACCCGGCGGGCCCGGGGTTGCCCCGCGACCCGCCGTCCGCCTCGACGATGAACTCCCGCACGTCCAGGGCTCCTTACAGGCCGGAGTCGGACGTACGCACGAGGATGCGACGGCAGTTCTCGCAGCGCACCACGGTGTCGGGCGCGGCCGCGCGGACCTCGTTGAAGTCCGTGATGGCGAGTTCCTGGCGGCAGCCCTGGCAGGTGCGCTGGTACAGCTTGGCCGCGCCGATCCCGCCCTGCTGCTCGCGCAGCTTGTCGTAGAGCTTGAGGAGGTCCGCGGGGACGGAGGCGGCGATGACCTCGCGCTCCTTGGTGACCGTCGCGACCTCGCCGTCGATGCCCTCGAACGCCGCCTCCCGGCGCGCGGTCGCGTCGTCGACCTTGCCCTGCACCGCGCCGACCCGCTCGGTCAGCTCGGCGACCCGCTCCTGCGCGGACTCCCGGCGCTCCATGACCTCCAGGACGATGTCCTCGAGGTCGCCCTGGCGCTTGGCGAGGGAGGCGATCTCGCGCTGGAGGTTCTCCAGGTCCTTGGGGGAGGTCACGGCACCGGAGTCCAGGCGCTGCTGGTCGCGGGCGGCGCGCTGGCGCACCTGGTCCACGTCCTGCTCGGCCTTGGTCTGCTCGCGGGCGGTGTCGCTCTCCTCGGTCTGCGCGGCCACGAGCAGGTCGCGCAGCTGGGTGGCGTCCTTGGTGAGCGCCTCGATCTCGGCGTGCTCGGGCAGCGACCTGCGCTTGTGCGCCAGCTGCTGGAGCCGTACGTCGAGGGCCTGGACGTCGAGAAGGCGGATCTGGTCGGCGGGCGCGGCGTTCAGTTGGGGGCTCCCATTGAGCTAGAGGTCGGGTTGGACGCCGCGTGGGCGGTCCAGGGGTCGGTGACCGTCTTCGAGACGTGGACGCGCAGGTCCCAGCCGTGGCGGTCGGAGATCTCGTCGAGCTGGGCGGCGGCCAGCTCGCACCAGGGCCACTCGGTGGCCCAGTGCGCCGCGTCGAGGAGCGCGAGGGGGGTCTGCGCCACGGCCTCGGAGACCGGGTGGTGGCGCAGGTCCGCGGTGAGGAAGGCGTCGACGCCGGCCGCCCGGACCTGGTCGAAGAGGCTGTCACCGGAGCCGCCGCTGACGGCGACCGTGCGGACGACCGCCTCGGGGTCGCCCGCGACGCGGATGCCCTGCGCGGTGGCGGGGAGGCGTTCGGCGGCGCGGGCGGCGAAGTCGGCGAGGCGCATCGGGGGGTCCAGCTCGCACACCCGGCCGAGCCCCCGGCGCCCTTCCGGGTCGGTCGGGTCGGGCACGAGCGGTCGTACGACACGAAGGTCGAGCGCGCCCGCGAGCGCGTCGGAGACGCCCGGGTCGGCGGTGTCCGCGTTGGTGTGGGCGACGTGCAGGGCGATGTCGTTCTTGATGAGGGTGTGGACGACCCGGCCCTTGAAGTGGGAGGCCGCGACCGTCGTCGTACCGCGGAGATAAAGGGGGTGGTGGGTGACCAGCAGGTCCGCGCCCAGCTTCACCGCCTCGTCGACGATCTCCTGGACCGGGTCGACGGCGAACAGGACCCGCGCGACCTCCTGGTCGGGGTCGCCCACGACGGTGCCGACCGCGTCCCAGGACTCGGCCCGCGCGGCGGGCCAGAGGTTCTCCAGCGCGGCGATGACTTCAGACAGACGGGGCACGGAGGAAAGGCTACCTGCCTGTTCTGTCGGGCTGAACCTGTCCGGTTCCCGGCCGCCCCGCTCAGCACAGTCGCCCCGGATTCCTCAGGCGAATCGTTCCTGGGCCACCCTTATGTGTGAAGCGGAAGCCCGCCCGTCCCACGCCCGTGCGTACGAAAACTAGTTTCGTCGCCGGAGGTGACCGGACGATGACGGCCTGTGCCATCGAACCAGCGGCTGCGGACGAGGACGGCGACGGCGGCGACGGGGAGCGCCCGTCGGCGGAGTGCGTGATCACGGCGTGCGGGGGCTACGCGGCCCGCCTGGCGAAGGACGGCGACTCCTGGTTCCCGGAGCGCTGGACGCTCGGCGGCCCCGAGCCGTACGCGGTGCCGCTGCCCGGCAACCAGCCGGAGGAGCCCGGCACCGAGGTCCAGCCGATGGGCGACGGACGGGTCCTGATCCGGCGGTTCGCGGACGGACGGCACGCCTTCTCGCTGCTGTACCCGACCGGCCCGACCACGGGTGAGCTGCCGCTGGGCGCCGTCGAGTGCCCGGACCCGGGCACGGTGCTACGGCTGCTGCCGCCCGCGCCGGGCGGCGAGAAGGCGTACGCCCTCGCCGTCGGCCGGAGATCGAGCGCCGTCTGGCTGGTGGCGGGCGGCGCCTTCGGCCCGGAGCATCTCGCGGAGATCCCGGGACGCTGCTCGGGCGGGGTGTGGCTGGACCGGGTCGGGCGGATGCTGGTGCTGGACCGGGAGGTCGGCGGGCGGACCAAGGCGGTCGTGGTCGACCTGGAGCGGGACGGCGAGGTGTCCCCGCTGCTGCAGATCACCGAGGAGAGCGACGACCGGCTGCTGCTCGCCGACCCGGACAGCGGGCTGCTGCTGATCGACTCGGACGCACCCTCGCCGGGTGAACGGCGGCTGGGCTGGGGCGTGTTGGGGAGCACGCTGCCGGTGCGCTTCCCGGACTTCCTGCGGGTGCCGGACTGTTCGGTGACGCCGTTCGCGATCCAGCCGGGGCAGGTGCTGACGCCGGAGAGCTGCGGGGTGGCGCTGCGCGTCGACGGACCGATGGGCAGCTGGGTGGGTGTCTGGCGGCCCGCCGAGCGGCGGATCCGTCATCTCCCGGCGCCCCAGGGGTGGTTGACGGGCGCGGGGCTGTGGACGCGGGACGGGGAGCTGCTGCTTCCGTACGGCACGACGGATGTGCCGTGCGGAGTGGCCCGGTGGGAGGTGCCCTGGGGGGCGGGGTCCGCCGCCGGGCAGACGGGGGAAACGGGGGATGTGGGGGATGCGGGCCCGGAGGGTCCGGACGGGGACGATGCGGCCCCGCAGCCGGACCCTCCGGAGCCTGCCGTAGCACGTCCGGTGCCGTTGCAACAGGCCCCGTTGGGCGGTCTTGTAACGAAGTAGTGCCGGTTGGCGTGGCCATCTGGATTCGCCCCGTGGGGCGTTGGTTAAAATCCCGGCTGTTAGAAAGATCATGTTGACGGGGTGAGTTCCTTCCGATGAGCGACGCCAGCACGACGCAGCAGCCTGCCGACGTCCAGGATTCCGCCGGTCAAGGCCGGCACCGGGGTCCGGTCGCGGCCCAGGACGGCGAGACGGCCCCTCGTGGCCGACACCGCCGACCGGTCCAGGAGACCGAGGGCGCCGAAGCGGCTGCCTGACGGTACGCAACGAGGATGAAGGGGTTCGCCGGGCTACCGGTGGGCCCCTTCTCCTGCTTTTTTGTCCCGCGCGTGCACTCAGAGGTAGGTGACGCCGGTCAGCTGCTCGGCCGTCGCCCCACAGGCGCCGACCGGTATCGGGGTCGGCCGCCTCGGCACTGGGACGGACCTCCGTCACCCGGCCGCGGTACCCCCAGGCCCGCGGGGTGAAGTTGCTGCGGCACATCCCCGGGTGGGCGACGACGCCGAGGACCGGTGATCCGGCGGCGCGCAGCCGGCGGTCGAGTTCGAGGCCGAAGACGGTCGTGGCGAGTTTCGAGCGGGCGTAGGCCCGATTGGCGCTGTAGCCGTCCCGCGCCATGAGGTCGTCGAAGTCGAGGTGGGCGCTCTTGTGGGTGATCGAGCTGAGGTTGACCACCCGCGGTTCGGGGGCGCGGCCGAGGGCGCCGAGCAGTAGTCCGGTGAGGGCGAAGTGGCCGACCATGTTGGTGCCCAGATGCAGTTCGAACCCGTCGGCCGTTTTCTGTGCCGTGGGCCCGAGCACGAGCGCGCCGGCGTTGTTGACCAGCAGGTCGATGACCGGGAAGTCGGCGGTCAGCTCTTTCGCACACGCGCGGACGGAGTCCAGTGAGGCCAAGTCCAGCCGCCGCACGTGCACTTCGGCGCCCGGCGCCGCGTCCCGGACGACTTGACGGGCACGTTCACCGGCCGCCAAGTCCCGTACGGCGAGCACGACTTGGGCGCCGTGCCGGGCGAGTTCGGTCGCCGTGACCAGGCCGAGGCCCGAGTTGGCGCCGGTGACGACGGCGACCCTGCCGTGCTGGTCGGGGATGTCACGGGTGTTCCACGCGGCCATGGCGGTGCTCCTGGAAGGTGTCGGGGGAGGGTGTCGGGGGACCGTTCGGCGGCGACCGTAGTCACGGCCGGGCGGGGTTCCGTCGTACCCGGGTGCCTGGGAATGGCAGACCCACCTCGGTCCTTCGCCCGGCCCGCACACTGTCCCCATGGCGACCGATCATCCGTACGCACGCGAACTCGGGGACTTCCTGCGCGCCCGGCGCGCCCGGCTGTGTCCGCGGGACGTCGGGCTGGAGCCCGGGGGCCGGCGCAAGGTGACCGGACTACGCCGGGAGGAGATCGCCCTACTGGCCGGGCTCAGTACGGACTACTACCAGCGGATGGAGCAGGGCCGCGACGTACGGCCCTCCGACGCCGCGCTCGACGGGCTCGCCACCGCGCTCCGGCTGGACGGTGACGAGAGGCGGCACCTGTTCGACCTGGCCCGCTCCACGCGGCGCCCGGCCCGCACCCGTCCGCAGCGCGCCGAGCGGGTACCGGAGAGCACCCGGCGGCTGCTGCACGTCATGGGCACGCCCGGACTGGTCCTCGGCCGCCATCTCGACGTGCTGGCCTGGAACCCGCTCGCCGAGGCCCTGCTGGGCGACCCCGACGAACTGCCGCCCGGGGAGCGCAACATGGTCTCCCTCATGTTCCGACCCGGCTGCGCTGCCCGGACGGGGAGGACATGGCCCGCCAGTACGTCGGCATGCTGCGCGCCGCCGTCGCCGAGGACCCAGACCACCCGCGGGCCAGCGCGCTCGTCGGTGAACTGAGCATCCACAGCGCCGACTTCCGCCGGCTGTGGGCCCGGCACGACGTGCGCGGGGCCGTCCACGGGACCAAGCTCTTCCGGCACCCGTTGGTCGGGGGGATCACCCTCGACTGGGACAGGGCGACCCGCGACCGGTCCCGTCGGGTCACTGACGTTTCAGCCCCAGCACCTCCACCGCCGCGAAGGTCTCCCCCAGCGGGCGGTGTGCGTAGTGCGGGGTGAGGACGGCGTCCAGTTCGTCGTAACTGAAGGTGTCCTGCTTGCTGTCGAACTTGGCCTGGACGCGCGGGCGTTCGACGATCACCACCATGCCGCCGTGCACGACGAACAGCTGGCCGTTGATGCGTCCGGCGGCGGGCGCGGCCAAGTAGCCGACGAGCGGGGCGACATGCTCGGGGGCGAGCGGGTCGAGGCCGTTGTCGGACTGGTCGGGGCCCGCTCCGGCTTCGGCGAAGACGTCCTCGGTCATCCGGGTGCGGGCGCGCGGGCAGATGGCGTTGGCGGTCACGCCGTACCGGGTGAGCGCGAGGGCCGTGGAGGTGGTGAGCCCGACGATCCCGCCCTTGGCCGCCGCGTAGTTGGGCTGTCCGGCGGATCCGGCGAGGAATGCCTCCGAGGAGGTGTTGACGATACGGCCGTACACCGGCTCGCCCGCCGCCTTGGACCGCTCCCGCCAGTGCGCGGCCGCGAACCGGGTCGTGTTGAAGTGGCCCTTGAGGTGGACCCGGATAACCGCGTCCCACTCGCCCTCGCTCATGGAGAAGACCATGCGGTCGCGCAGGATGCCCGCGTTGTTGACGAGGATGTCGAGCTTGCCGAACTCGTCGATCGCCAACCGGACCAGCTGACCGGCCTGTTGGTGGTCGGCCACGTCACCGGTGTGGGCGATCGCGGTGCCACCCGCGGCCCGGATCTCGGCGGCGACCTCCTCGGCGGGGCCCGCGGAGGCCTCGCCGGAGCCGTCCCGGCCGGGTTGGCCGTAGTCGTTGACGACCACGGCCGCGCCGAGCCGGGCCAGCTCCAGCGCCTCGGCCCGGCCCAGCCCCCGGCCGGCGCCGGTGACGATCGCGGACAGGCCCTGAAGTGGCTGTGTCATGAGGGGCCCTCAGATCTCGATGCAGGTGCGCAGGGAGGTCCCCGAACGCATCTGGTCGAGCGCCTCGTTGATGTCGCCGAGCGGCACCCGGTGGGTGATCAGGCCCTCCAGGTCGATACGGCCGGCCCGCCACAGGGCGATGGTCCGCTCGTAGGAGCGCAGCACGTCCCCACCGCCGTACATGGAGGGCAGGATGCGCTTCTCGTCGAAGAACAGCTCGAACATGTTGAGTTGGAGGTTGTCGTCCATGGCGCCCGCGCCGACGACCACGAGGGTGCCGCCGCGCCGGGTGGTGTCGTAGGCGGTGCGGGCGGTCGCGGACCTGCCGACGACCTCGAAGACGTAGTCGAATCCCTCGCCCCCGGTGACCTGTTGCTTGGCGTCGGCCAGCTCGTCCGGCGAAACGGCCTTCGTGGCACCGAACTTGAGCGCGGCCTCACGGCGCGAGACGACCGGGTCGACGGCGACGATCTCGGCGGCGCCCTTGAGCCGGGCACCCTGGATCGCGGAGATGCCGACGCCCCCGCAGCCGATGACGGCGACCGACGAACCGGCTTCCACATCAGCGGTGTTGAGGGCAGCGCCGAGTCCGGTGGTGACCCCGCAGCCGATCAGCGCGGCGATGTCGAAGGGCACGTCGTCGGGGATCGGCACCGCGCAACCCGCGTCGACGACGACCTCCTCGGTGAAGGTGCCGGTCCCGGCGAAGCCGAAGACATCACCGCCGGGGCGCTTGAAGTTGGGGGTGCCCGCGTTCATGAACCCGGCCAGACACAGCTCGGTCTGGCCGCGCTTGCAGGCGGGACAGGCGCCGCAGGCGGGCAGCCAGCACACGACCACCCGGTCGCCCGCCTTCAAGTGGCTTACGCCCTCCCCGACTTCGAGGATCTCGCCCGCGCCCTCGTGCCCCGGCACGAAGGGAGCCGGCTGCGGCAGGACGCCGGCCATCGCGGACAGGTCCGAGTGGCACAGCCCGGTGGCCCGTACCCGGATCCGCACCCGGCCGGGGCCGAACCCCGCCGCCTCTACGTCGTCGAGGACTTCGAGCTTCTCCTGGCCGATCTCGTGCAGTACGGCTGCGCGCATGGTGCGGCTCCAATCACGAGTGCTCAACGATGGTGTCGGCGAGGACCGGCGCGTCGTCCCGCTCGACCGCACTGACGGCGACCCTCGTGGCTTCCGGCGTGTGCCACATGCGGATCCGCAGGGTCTCCCCCGGGTACACCACCCCGGCGAACCGTGTGCCGTACGACCGCACCCGGGTCACGTCCCCGCCGAGCAGCGTGTCGACGACCGCCTTCAGTGTCATGCCGTAGGTGCACAGCCCGTGCAGGATGGGCCGTTCGAACCCGGCGACCTTGGCGAACTCCGGGTCGGCGTGCAGCGGGTTCCAGTCGCCGGAGAGGCGGTAGAGCAGCGCCTGGTCCTCACGGACCGGCCGCTCGACGGTCCGGTCGGGCTCGCCGACCGGGGGTTCGAGGCGGGCGGAGGGTCCGCGGTCGCCGCCCCAGCCGCCCTCCCCCCGTACGAAGATCTGGGCGTCGTTGGTCCACAACGGGCCCTCGGCGTCGGCGACTTCGGTCCGCATGACGAGCACCGCCGCCTTCCCCTTGTCGTACACGGCGGCGATCTTCCCGGTGGCGGTCGCGGTGCCCTCGGCCGGGAGCGGCCGGTGGATCGTCAGCGACTGACCGCCGTGCAGGACGCGGGCGAGGTCGACCTCGATGCCGGGCATGGACAGGCCGCTGATCACGCCGGGCGAGCCGGAGCCCGCGACGGTGGCGAAGCTGGGCAGCACGTGCAGCCGGGACTCGAGGGTGTAGCGCAGCTCGTCGGGGTCGGTGGCGGGAACGCCCGCGCCGATCCCCAGGTGGTAGAGCTGGACGTCCTTCGAGGTCCAGGAGATCTCGCCGGTCCGGGGTTCGGCGGCGAGGGCTGTGGCGGCATCGATGGGCATACGGCTCCTGACAGTGACGGATTCAAGACCCCGGTACGGCCGTCCGCACCGTCGGCCGCACCGAGGTCGTCACGGGCCGATCTAGAACGCGTTCCAGTCGGCGACCTCTGTATAGCCGAGCGCACCGCACTTGTGAAGGCTCCTGACGGGGTGTCAGGTCTGTTGGTCTCCCCGACGCCGGCACCCGTGACATTTGTCCCGCCCGGGCCCGTACATTCGCCTCTGCCGACCGGCGGGGCCGGTCCGTAGCGTGGTCCTGTCGTACCGGCGACGCGCCGGGAACGGGTGAGGGGGAACGGTCATGTCCTGGTCGCGCAAGCTCTCCTGCCGGGTGGACGGGGTCCGCGAGGACGTCCGCCGGGCCCGGGAGAACCAGCGGTACTACCAGGCGAACAAGAAGCGCCTCAAGGCCGAGTACAAGGCCGCGCTGAAGTCCGGGGAGGTCCCGTCGAACGTCGGCCTGGGCAACGGCTTCGGTCTGCTGCCCTGGCTGCTGATGGGCATGGGCGCCTTCTCCAACCTCTTCCAGGACCAGACCCCGAACCCCTGGATCGGCGGCCTCGGCCTGCTCACCTTCAACTCGCTCTACGTCTACGTCGCCTTCCGCGCCTTCCGGCAGCAGACCCGCGACGCCCGCTCCACGCGCGCGGCGCTGGTCCTGATGGGCCTGGTCACCTGCGCGCTGGCGCTCGGATACGGCGGCAACTGGCTGCTGTTCTTCCCCCTGCTCGGCCTCGCCACGGGCGCGGTCGTCCGGATGCCGCACCTGCGCTGGGTCGGCGCGATCGTCACCGTGGCCTCCGGAGCGGTCGCCTTCGTCCACGAGGGCTGGGGCGGCCTCGACACCGCGTACGCCACCTGGATCTCCACGATGGTGACGGCCGCGATCATGTCCCTGTCGGAGGCGGTACGGAAGCTGCGCGAGGCCCGCGAGGAACTGGCCCGGCGCGCGGTCGAGGAGGAGCGGCTGCGCTTCTCCCGCGACCTGCACGACCTGCTCGGGCACACCCTCTCGGTGATCGTGGTCAAGTCGGAGGCGGCACGGCGGCTGGCCCCGCGCGACCTCGACGCGGCGCTCCTCCAGGTCACCGACATCGAGTCCGTCGGCCGCCAGGCGCTCACCGAGATCCGCGAGGCGGTGACCGGCTACCGGGAGGGCAGCCTCGGCACGGAACTCGACCGCGCGGCTTCCGCGTTGCGCGCCGCGGGCATCTCGCCCCTGCTCCGCCGCTCCGGCCTCGCTCTCACCTCCCGCACGGAGGCCCTCCTCGGCTGGGTGATCCGCGAGGCGACCACGAACGCGATCCGCCACAGCGGGGCCACGCGGTGCGAGATCATCCTGGACAGCACACCGGACGGCGTACGCCTGCGCATCACGGACGACGGCACGGGCGCGAGTACGGTCACCTCACCCCCCGTACCCGGCATCGGCGGCACCGGCCTCAAGGGCCTGACCGAACGCCTCGCGGCGGCAGGCGGCCACTTGAAAGCGGGCCCGGGCCCACGGGGCGGGTTCACGGTGACGGCGGAACTCCCCGGCGCGCACCGCCGCGAGGCGGGACATCCCGTCAACTCCCCTTCTGTAGCTGCCCTTTGTTCACCCCGACGGGTAGAATGAGCGGGTCGACAACGAGGGGGATGCACATGAACACCCTGGGCCACGCAGGTTCGCCGCGTGGTCGCCACGGGCTCGCTGTTGTGAACGCGACCCCATGGCTACGGCCTCAACGCATTGGCGTCGGTCGTCCGGTTGGTGCGTGCGTCGACTCCCACGAGATCCGGACGCCGATGTCCTTCTGACAGCACTCGGAAGGATCGTCCTTTGGCTGCCTCCACCCCGGTGTGCAATCACCGTGTCTTCGTCGTCGTCATCGTCGCCCTCCTCTCCGTCATCGCGGGCATCGTCGTCGGGCTCCTCATGAGCGCCGGCGGCGCCGCACTGCCCTCGGCGCTCGTCGCCGGAGGGGGCGGCTTCGTCTCCTCCGTGACGGTGAGCCTGCTCATCACGAACGCCGTCGGTCTGACGTGACCGCCGCGGGTGGCGCGACCCGGGGACCACGCTCCCGGCGTCGCGCCACCCGCTCCCACCGGCCGTCTCTCCTACGCTGACCCCGTGAACGAGATGCCCCGGGACCACCGGCCCGCGAAGTCCGTCAGAGTGCTGCTCGCCGAGGACCAGCGGATGATGCGCGGGGCGCTCGCGCTGTTGCTCGGCATGGAGCCGGACATCCAGGTCGTGGCCCAGGTGGCGGCGGGGGACGCGATCGTGGACGCGGCCCTCGTGCACCGCCCGGACGTGGCCCTCCTCGACATCGAACTGCCCGGCATCAGCGGCCTGGACGCCGCCGCCGAGCTGCGCGACCAGGTACCCGACTGCCGGGTCCTGATCCTGACCACCTTCGGCCGCCCCGGCTATCTGCGCCGGGCCATGGACGCGGGCGCCGCCGGTTTCCTCGTCAAGGACGGCCCCGTCGAGGAGTTGGCCGTCGCGATCCGCCGGGTCCTGACCGGCGAGACGGTCGTCGACCCGGCCCTCGCCGCGGCCGCCCTCAGCGCCGGCCCGAACCCCCTCACCGCCCGGGAGTGCGACGTCCTGAAGGCGTCGGTGGACGGCGCGACGGTCTCCGACATCGCCGCCCGCCTCCACCTCTCCGAGTCCACCGTCCGCAACTACCTCTCCTCGGCAATCGGCAAGACGAACACCCGCAACCGCATGGAGGCCACGAGAGAGGCCCGCCGCCAGGGCTGGCTGTGACCGGAGCCCGTCCGGGGCCCGGCAGGAGCCCATCCGAGACCCGGACCGGAGCCCAGCAGGAGGCCGCCCGAAGCCCGTCCGAAGCCCGGACCGAAGCCCGTCCGGAGCCCGCCCGAAGCCCGGACCGAAGCCCGACAGGAGCCCGCCCGAAGCCCGGACCGAAGCCCGACAGGAGCCCGCCCGAAGCCCGGACCGAAGCCCGACAGGAGGCCCATCCGAGACCCGGACCGGAGCCCGGCAGGAGCCCGTCCGGGGCCTGGACCGGAGCCCGCGGAGCCTCTCAAGCCTTGCCGGCAGAGCGTGCCCGCGTCGCCGAGCTCGGTCCGCCCGATCCGCCGGCGCGGCCCTAGGGCCTGTCCGGCGGATCATGCCGGCGTCGCGAGGCTCACCTGCACCGGTCAGCACCCCTTCTTGCAGCCGGCCTGATCCGCCGGCCCAGCCCTAGTCGACCACCTCCGCCCCCCGAACCCCCGCCCCCTTCGGCGCCAGGCACACGATCCAGGCGTACGGGGAGCCGTCGACCTGGCGGATGGCCGGGGTGTCGGTGCTGGTGTTGGCGTCTCGTTGGAGCATGATCGCCGTTTCGTTCGTCCAGGTGCAGCTGACCTGCCAGGCCGTTGTCGCGACGCGGCCGATCAGCAGGCGGGCGGGGCCGTCGGCGGCGGGGTCGAGGCGGAGGGTCCCGGAGACGAGGTCCTTGCCGGAGAGCCGGTCCGACTCGGGGACCGTGTTCTCCATGACCGGGGTCTCCTTGCCGTCGTAGTCGAGGTGGATGAAGTACGCGATCTTCCCGACCAGGTCGGCGGCCCTGTCGACGTCGGGCGGGTTCTCGCCGTACTCCCGCATCGTGGCGATCAGGGCCCGCGCGGTCACCTCGTCCTGCGGGGCCTCCCACAGGTCGATGGTGACCCGCCAGTCCTTGCCGTCCTCGGTCCCCGTCGCCAGCGTGGTCCGGTTGGCCGGGGCGGGCCGGGTCGGGGTCGTCGCGTCGGCCGTCGGCGGCTGTGTGGCCACCACTCCCCGGCCGTCGCCCCCGCCCGGCAGCCCCGCCACCGCGAGCGTCGCCGAGGAGGCCGCGAGCACCAGTGTGGTCGCCGCGGCCACCGCCCAGCGGCGCGCCCGGCGCCGGCGGCCACCGCGCAGCACCGCCTCGTAGGGGGCTATACCGATCTCGACCTCGTCGGTGGCGTCGGCCAGCAGGAGGGCGATGTCACTGTCGCTCATGTGGTGGTTCGTCTCCCGGTCCGCGCTCATCACTTCCGCCCTCCCTGGGTCGCCATGTCAGCCAGTCCGGGTATGGCGCGAAGTTTCGCGATCCCCTTGGCCGCGTTGCTCTTCACCGAGCCGACCGAGCAGCCCATCGCCTCGGCCGTCTGGGTCTCGGTCAGGTCCTCCCAGTAGCGCAGGACCACCGCCTCCCGCTGCCGGGGCGGGAGTTGGGCCAGCGCCGTCAGCAGGGCGCTGCGGTCCTCGGCCTGGGCGATCCGGTCACCGGTGTCGGGGATCTCGCGGACCAGCCCGGAGTCGTCCTTGGGCGCCAGGAACTCCCGGAGCCTTCTGCGGTGCCTGCGGGCATGCGCGTTGATCATCACGCGGCGGACGTACGCCTCCGGGTCGTCGGCCGCGCCGACCCTGCGCCAGGCGACGTAGGCCCGCTCCAGCGTCGACTGGACCAGGTCCTCCGCGGCGTGCTGCTCCCCCGTGAGGAGAAATGCCGTCCTCAACAGCCGTGGCCAGCGGCCGACGACGAAGCTGCGGAACTCCTCGTCCCGAGCCTGCTTCCGATCCCCCATGGGCACCTCCTAGATGTCTAAAGGAGTCCATGAGCCACGCGGACCGTTGCCTCACCCGGCGGAAATTCTCGCTCCGGCTTCCCCAAGAGAACATAAAGAATTCGTTAGTGGGCCGAAGCATCGGAATAGTTGCCCATGCATACGTAGTTCAAGCCACACGCAACCCGAGTGCATGTCGCACCCAGCCACCTCTCCAGGCCCGGAGGCCTCCCTCACATGACGCACACGCCGACCGACCAGCCCACCCGGAGAGCGTCCGGCGCTGTCGTCCCGGTGCTCGCCTTCGCGGGCATCGTGGTCGCGGTGATGCAGACCCTGCTCGTCCCGGTCATCAAGGACCTGCCGCAGCTCCTGGACACCGCCCCCAGCAACGCCACCTGGGTCCTGACCTCGACCCTGCTCTCGGGCGCCGTGGCCACCCCGATCATGGGCCGCCTCGGCGACCTCTACGGCAAGCGCCGTCTGCTGATCCTCAGCCTCGCGGTGATGGTCGTCGGCGCGCTGATCAGCGCCCTGACCAGCGACCTCCTCACGATGATCGCCGGCCGCACCCTCCAGGGCTTCGCCATGGGCGCGATCCCCCTCGGCATCGGCCTGATGCGCGACATGCTGCCCCGCGAGAAGCTCGGCTCGGCGATGGCCCTGATGAGCTCCTCGATCGGCGTCGGCGGCGGACTCGCCCTCCCCCTCGCCGCGCTGATCGCCCAGCACGCCGACTGGCACGCCCTCTTCTACGGCGCGGCGGGCCTCGGCGCGCTCTCGATCGTCCTCACCCTCCTCGTCGTACCGGAGTCCTCCGCGCGCGCGGAGGGCACCTTCGACGTCCTGGGCGCGATCGGCCTCTCCACCGGCCTGGTCCTCTTCCTCCTGCCCATCACCAAGGGCAGCGACTGGGGCTGGACCTCCGGCACCACGCTCGGCCTGTTCGCCGCGTCCGCCGTCGTCCTCGTCCTGTGGGGCGTCATGGAGCTGCGCCTGAAGGCCCCGCTGGTCGACCTGCGCACCACGGCCCGCCCGGCCGTCCTCTTCACCAACCTGGCGTCGATCATGGTCGGTGTCTCCTTCTACGTCGTCTCCCTGGTCCTTCCGCAGCTCCTCCAGCTCCCGAAGGCCACGGGCTACGGCCTCGGCCAGTCGATGGTCGTCGCGGGCCTGATCGTGGCCCCATTGGGTCTGACGATGATGTTCACGGCGCCGGTCTACGCCCGTCTCTCCGCCAAGTACGGCCCCAAGGTCACCCTCATCCTCGGCATGCTGATCATCGCGATCGGCTACGGCGGCGGCCTCGGCCTCATGAGCGCGGCCTGGCAGAGCATCGTGATCGCCGTCGTCCTCGGCGCGGGCATCGGCCTCGCCTATTCCTCGCTGCCCGCGCTGATCGTCGGCGCGGTGCCGGCGTCGGAGACGGGTGCGGCGAACGGCCTCAACACGCTGATGCGCTCCATTGGTACGTCCGTGTCGAGCGCCGTCATCGGGATGGTGCTGGCGAACACGGTGGGGGGCGTCGCGATCCCCACGATGCACGGCTTCCGGGTGTCCTTCCTGATCGCGACGGCCGCGGTGGCGGTCGGGCTGGTGATGGCCCTGTTCCTGCCGAACCCGAACCGTGCGCCGCAGCTGCTCGCCAGCAGTGCGCAGGACGAGGTCGTACGGGGGTTCAGGGGCCGGGTTCTGGACGCCTCCGGTGTTCCGGTCGCCCGGGCCAAGGTGACGCTGATCGACCGGCGGGGGCGGCAGGCCGGGGCGACGGTGTCGTCGGCGGACGGGACGTATGTGCTGGCGGTGCCGGGTGAAGGTTCGTATGTGCTGGCCGCTCGCGCGGTGGGTCACGGACCGTTGGCTTCTTCCGCGTCCCATGCGGGGGATGAGCGGGCGGTGGCCCTTGATCTGGCGTTGCCCGGGGAGACGGTGACGGCGTAGTAGGGGCCGGAGGGCGGCTGCTGCGCCGTCGTGGCTGGTCGCGCCCGCGCGGCGGAGCCGCAAATCGATACAGCCCCGCGCCCCTGAGAGACGAACCCCTTGTCGATGCGTTGACCGGCGATACGGCAGCATGGGGGCCCGCAGAAGCGTACGTACGATCGAAAGGGTCCCCCATGGTCGCGGCCCCCAAGCCCGAGATCCTGGCCGCTTTCCAGGCCGCCAAGGGGTTCATGCCTCTCGACGAGGGGCTCGCCCTCTACGAGGCCGCTCTGGAGACCGGGGCGCTCGGGCTGCCGTTGCTGGAGGTCGGGACCTACTGCGGACGTTCCACGATTCTTCTCGCCGATGCCGCGCGGGAGGCGGGGGTTTCGGCGCTGACCGTCGATCATCACCGGGGCAGTGAGGAGCAACAGCCGGGGTGGGAGTACCACGACCCAGAGACCGTGGACCCGGAGCTGGGTGTGATGGACACGCTGCCGACGTTCCGCAGGACGCTGTACCGGGCCGGTCTGGAGGAGCACGTCGTCGCCCTGGTCGGCCGTTCCCCGCAGCTCGCGAAGATCTGGAACTCCCCCTTGGGCCTGGTCTTCATCGACGGCGGCCACACGGACGAACACGCCACCGCCGACTACGAGGGCTGGGCCCCCCACCTCGCCGAGAACGGCCTCCTGCTCATCCACGACGTCTTCCCGAACCCCGAGGACGAGTTCACCGGCCAGGCCCCCTACCGCGTCTACCTCCGCGCCCTCGCCTCCGGCGCCTTCACGGAGATCTCGGCCACAGACTCCTTGCGTGTCCTGCGGCGGACGTCGGCGGGGATCTGAGAGCGGGGTTAGAGTCGCAGACGTGTCGTACGCGAGCCCCC
The DNA here is from genome assembly GCF_040643855.1 of Streptomyces sp. NPDC047072. Taxonomy (NCBI): domain Bacteria; kingdom Bacillati; phylum Actinomycetota; class Actinomycetes; order Kitasatosporales; family Streptomycetaceae; genus Streptomyces; species Streptomyces sp. NPDC047072. Next base: position 30,357 of record NZ_JBEYVC010000002.1, read on the forward strand.
ACTTCGAACCCCCGCGCCCCCGCCGTCGTTCCCTGGTCGTCGGTCTCGCCGTGCTCGTGCCGGGGGCGTTGCTCGGCTGGCTGGTGTACGAGGGGGTGGGCGGGGCCGCCGACGGCGGGCCGTCGGGGAGCGCCGCCACGCGTGCGGCCGCCGGCGCCACCCCACCGGCCGTGCCCTCGACCGCCGCCGACGTCAAAGAGGTCGGCGCCCCGCTCCGCGGCAAGGTCGTCGTCATCGATCCCGGGCACAATCTCACCAACTTCCGGCACACCGCCGAGATCAACCGCAAGGTCGACATCGGCACCAACCGGAAGGAGTGCGACACCACCGGGACGTCGACCAACTCCGGTTACGCGGAAGCGAAGTTCACCCTCGACGTCGCCCACCGGCTGCGCACGCTGCTGGAGCGGCAGGGTGCGACGGTGAAGCTGACGCAGGACGGGGACCGGCCCTACGGACCGTGCGTGGACGAGCGGGCGCGGATCGGCAACGGCGCGCACGCGGACGCCGTCGTGTCCATCCACGCGGACGGCGCCCCGGCCGGCGACCGCGGCTACCACGTCATCCTCCCCGGCCGCGTCCACAAGGGCATCGCGGACACCCGGAAGATCGTCGCCCCCTCCGCCGCCCTCGGCAGGCTCGTCGCGAAAGACTTCGGGCGGGCGACGGGCACCTCGCCCTCCAATTACATCGGCGACGGCACCGGACTCGACACCCGCACGGACCTGGGCGGTCTCAATCTGTCAACGGTCCCCAAGGTGTTCATCGAATGCGGCAACATGCGCGACAGCAAGGACGCGGCACTGCTCACCAGCGGGGCGTGGCGTCAGAAGGCCGCGCAGGGGATCTCTGAGGGAATCGTGAGTTTCCTGCGCGGGTAACGATCAGCGCGCTGAACCCGTCGTACGATCCGGCAGGGCGGACGATAGGGTCTACCGACGACGAGACGACCTACGAAGGACCTGAAGTGAATATCCGCTCCCTCACTCGAGGCGACGGCGTGGTGATCGGAGCAGCGGTATTGCTGTTCATCGCGTCGTTCCTCGACATCTACGCGGTCGACGGGGCTCCCGACGACGCCGAACTCCCCAACTCCTGGGAGAGTGGCCCGGTTCTGATGGGCGTCATCCTCGCCGGCATCATCGGCGCCGGCCTGGTCGTCGCCTCGCGCGCCCTGCCGCAGGTCCCCAAGGTGGCCGGGCTCGACCTCGGCCAGTTCGGCGTCGCGTTCACCGTCTTCGCCGCCTGGACCGCGCTCGGGAACATCTTCGACCCGCTGGGCGGCACCGACAACGCCGGTTCGGGCAGCGGCGTCAGCGCCGGCATCGGCCTGATCCTCGCTCTCGTCGCGACCCTGGTCATGGCCGGCGCCGCCATCGCCACCCCCCTCGTGCCCGCCCTCCAGGCCGGCCTGATCCCGGCCCCCAAGCCGCCGCAGCCGCAGCCCTACGGCGGTCAGCCGCCCACCGGTTACGGCTACCCCGGCGCCGCCCAGCCCGGTCAGCCCTACGGCGGTCAGCCCCAGCCCGGTCAGCCGTTCGGCGCGCAGCCGCAGGCCCAGGCGCCCGCCCCGCAGCCGCCGGCCGCGGAGTTCTCGCCGTTCTGGTTCGCCGTGCCGGTGCCGCGTCCGCTGTTCGCGGAGGACGGTTCGCCCACGCCGATCGCCGAACTCGCCCCCGGCACCTGGTACTTGGCCGTCGAGCAGCGCGGTCCGGCGCTCGTCGCCCAGACGCAGGACGGCCGCCGTGGCGTGCTGCAGGACACGAGCGGCATCCAGCGCGGCTGAGCCCCCTTCAGGAGACGCCCTCGGCCCCTCGCCCCTTCCGGGCGGGGGGCCGTTGCCGTACAGTCGCAGCCCGGTCCAGGAACTGACGTACCGTCAGGAGGGCTCGTGCGACTCGGACTCGCGCTCGGCTACTGGGGGCGTGGCCCCAACTCCGCCCATGTACCGCTGGCCCAGGAGGCGGAGCGGCTCGGCTATCACTCGGTGTGGACGGCCGAGTCGTGGGGGTCGGACGTCTTCACGCCCCTCACCTGGATCGCCGCGCGGACGTCAACGATCAAGCTGGGTACGGCGGTTGCCCAGATGGCGGCGCGCTCGCCGACCACGACCGCCATGCACGCCCTGACCCTGGACCACCTCTCCGGCGGCCGGGTGATGCTCGGCCTCGGGCTCTCCGGCCCCCAGGTCGTCGAGGGCTGGTACGGCCGTCCGTTCCCGAAGTCACCGCTGACGGCGACGCGCGAGTACGTCGACGTCGTACGCCAAGTCCTCAGGCGCCAGGGGCCTGTTGAGCTCGACGGCCGGTTCCACTCGCACCCGTACCGGGGGGCGGACGGCACCGGGCTCGGCAAGGCGCTGAAGCCGATCACCCATCCCCTGCGCTCCGAACTCCCCGTCCTCCTGGGCGCGGAGGGCCCGAAGAACGTCGCCCAGACGACCCAAATCGCCGACGGCTGGCTGCCGTTGTACTGGTCGCCGACCCGGCCCGAGGTGTACGAGGCCTCGCTCGCCGACGCGCCCGAGGGGTTTCTGATCGCCCCGATGGCGCAGGTGCGGGTCTGCGACGACGTGGCCGAGGGGCTGCTGCCCGTGAAGACGATGCTCGGCTTCTACATCGGCGGGATGGGGCACGCGGCGCGCAACTTCCACGCCGATCTGATGGCCCGCATGGGGTACGAGGAGGAGGCGCGGCGGATCCAGCGGCTGTTCCTGGAGGGCCGCCGGGAGGAGGCCGTACTCGCCGTCCCGGACGCCTTCGCCGACGAGATCTCCCTGGTCGGACCGCGCGAGCGCATCGCGGAGCGGCTGGCGGCCTGGCGCAAGGGCCCGGTGACGGACCTGCTGGTCCTGTCCCCCGATCCGCACACCCTGCGGGTCTTGGCGGAGCTGAACACCTGACACCAGGTTTCGCTCACGAAATCGCGGCCATTCGAACACCATGTCCACTGAAACCCGCCGTGGTGCGAATTCAGCCGGGACGGTCATAGCGATCGTCGCCGACATCATGGCCCTCATCCTGGGCCTGTGGATCCTGATGTACCTCCTGGACGCCAACCGGGGCAACGACTTCGTCCAGTTCATCCACGACGCAGCCCGCTGGCTCGCCGGTTGGTCCTACGACCTCTTCACCTTCGACGAGGCCTGGGCAAGGGTCGTAGCGGGCTACGGCCTGGCAGCGGTGGTCTACCTGTTCGTAGGCCACGCCATCGCGAACCGGGCCCACCGCCACTGAACCCACCTAGGGGCGCGGGACTGTATCGATATGCGGCTCCGCCGCGCGGGCGCGACCAGCCACAACAGGCCCGCAGCCGCCCGACGGCAAACCGCCCCGAGTCCCTAGGCGCAGCAGTCCGGATCCAACCCGACCGGCAAGAGATCCCCACCGAACACCGCACAAGTAGCCTCGTGCCCCCCGAGCGCCGCCACAGCCAAGAGCAACGACCCCGCGGTCCACGTCGTCAACTCCCGCGGCCAGATCGCGGCGTCCTCGAAGACGTACCCGGTCCAGTACAACCCGCTCTCCGCGTCCCGCAGATGCTGGATCGACTGCAGGATCTCCAGGGCCCGGTCGGACTCCCCCGTCGCCCACAGCGCGAGCGCGAGTTCGGCCGACTCACCCCCCGTCACCCAGGGGTTGGGGACGACACACCGCACCCCGAGCCCGGGCACCACGAACCGCTCCCAGCCCGACTCGATACGGGACTTGGCCTCCGCCCCGGTCAACGCACCGCCCAGCACCGGGTAGTACCAGTCCATCGAGTACCGGTCCTTGTCGAGGAACCGCTCGGGATGCCGCCGGATGGCGTGCCGCAGCGCGCCCACCGCCAACTCCCAGTCCGGCTGCGGCTCTTCACGCTGCTCGGCGATCGCGAGAGCGCACCGCAGCGCGTGATGGACCGACGAGGACCCGGTGAGCAGCGCGTCGGCGACGGGGGCGCCGTCGTCCTCCCGCTTCCACCCGATCTGCCCGCCCGGCTGCTGCAGTTCGAGCACGAACTCGACGGCCGCGTAGACGGCGGGCCACATCCGGTCGAGGAAGGTGTCGTCGCCGGTGGAGAGGTAGTGGTGCCACACCCCGACGGCCAGGTAGGCGACGAAGTTCGTCTCCCGCCCCCGATCGGTGACCTCAGCGAAGTCCCCGTCCTGGTACGCCGCGTACCAGGACCCGTCCTCGTTCTGGTGCCGCGCGAGCCACTCGTAGGCCCGCTCGGCCGCTTCGTGCTCACCCGCCGCGTCCAGCGCCATCGCGGCCTCGGTGTGGTCCCACGGGTCCAGGTGGTGCCCGCGGAACCACGGGATCGCGCCGTCCTCCCGCTGCACGGCCAGGATCCCGGCGACGGTCGCGTCGGCCTGCTCGGCGGTCAACACCCCGGGCAGGACGAGGTGTTCGGTACGCGGAGTCGTCACCGCGCGTCCACGGAGGACACCGCGGGCAGGTGCGGCTTCGTCGCGTACACCACGAAGCTCTTGCCGATCAGCGGGTTCAGCGCCTGCTCGGCGACCCGGGTGGCCAGCGGCTTCTTCATGATGTCCCAGACCAGCAGCTTGTGGTACGCCTTGACCGGCAGCGCCTTGTCGTTGTCGACGCCGAACGCGCACTTCAGCCACCAGTACGGCGAGTGCAGCGCGTGCGCGTGGTGGGAGCCGTACGGCTTGAGCCCCGACTCCCTTACCTTCGCGACGAGTTCGTCCGCCTTGTAGATGCGGATGTGGCCGCCCTCGACCTCGTGGTAGGCGTCGGACAGCGCCCAGCAGACCTTCTCGGGGCCGTAGCGCGGGACGGTGATCGCGATCCGGCCGCCGGGCCTGAGCACCCGGACCATCTCGGCGAGTACGCCCTTGTCGTCGGGGATGTGCTCCATGACCTCGGAGATGATCACGACGTCGAAGGACTCGTCGGGGAAGGGCAGCGCGAGCGCGTCGCCCTCCATGGCGGTGGCCGTCGCGCCCTCGGGGGCCTCGCCCGCCTCCTTCATCGCCGCGAACCACTTGGCGACCTCGCGGATCTCCTCCGCGTTCTGGTCCAGGGCCACGACCTGCGCGCCTCGCCGGTAGCACTCGAACGCGTGCCGCCCGGCACCGCACCCGAGGTCCAGGACTCGGTCGCCCGGGGCGAGCGGGAACCGGGAGAAGTCGACGGTCAGCACGTGGCCCTGCTTTCGGGATAGACGCCGGTGTCAGTGGTGGGGGGCGCGGATTCGGCACCCTGGAGGGAAGTCGTGCGAGCGGAGGCGGCGATGGCCTCGCGGTATCTCAGCGCCGTGCCCTCGGCGGCTTTCGCCCAGGTGAACCGGGCCAGTACCCGCTCACGTCCGGCCCGGCCCAGTCGTACCCGCAACTCCGGGTCGCCGAGCAGCCGGCTCAGGCCCGCCGCCAGGGCGCCCGCGTCGCCCGGCGGGACCGCCAGGCACGTCTCGCCGTCCGGGCCGGCCACCTCGGGGATCGCGCCGCCCGTCGTGGCGAGCAGCGGTGTGCCCGTCGCCATCGCCTCGGCCGCCGGGAGCGAGAAGCCCTCGTAGAGCGACGGCACGCAGGCGATCTCCGCCGAGCGGACCAGGTCGACCAGTTCGGCGTCCGAGATGCCCTTGACGAAGTCGACGGCGCCTTCGAGGCCGTAGCGCTCGATCGTCTGGGCGACGGGGCCCTCGGTGGGGCGCTTGCCCACGACGACCAGGTGCGCGGCGGGGTGTTCGGTGCGGACCTTCGCGAGCGCCTCGACGAGGAAGACCAGGCCCTTGAGCGGGACGTCGGCGCTGGAGGTCGTGACGATCCGGCCGGGTATCACCCGCACCGACGGATCCGGCTTGAACAGGTCGGTGTCGGCGCCGATGTGGACGACGTGGATACGGTCGTCGCGGACGCCGAGGTGGTCGACGATCTCCTGGCGGGAGGTGCCGGAGACGGTGAGCACGGAGGGCAGCCGGCGGGCCACCCGCTTCTGCATGCGGGTGAAGGCGTACCAGCGGCGCTTGGAGAGCCGCTGCTGCCAGCCCTCGGCCGCGTCCAGCTCCAACTGCCGGTCCACGGTGATGGGGTGGTGGATGGTGGTCACCAGCGGGGCGCCCACGTCGCCCAACAGGCCGTAGCCGAGGGTCTGGTTGTCGTGCACGACGTCGAACTCACCAGTGCGGGCCCGGAGATGACGTCGGGCCCGCAGGGAGAAGGTGAGCGGTTCGGGGAAGCCGCCGGTCCACATCGTGGCGACTTCGACGGCGTCGATCCAGTCGCGGTACTCGTCGCGTTTGGGGGTGCGGAAGGGGTCCGGGGAGCGGTACAGGTCCAGGCTCGGCAGCTCGGTGAGCGGCACGCCCTCGTCGAGGACCGGATAGGGCTGGGAGCCGATGACCTCGACCCGGTGGCCGAGGCGGGCCAGTTCGCGCGAGAGGTGCCGGGTGTAGACCCCCTGGCCGCCGCAGAACGGGTTCCCCTTATAGGTCAGGAGCGCGATACGGAGCGGTCGCTCGCCGTCGGCGGCCAGGTCCTCGAAAGACCCCGCCTGACTGGCCTCAGCGGTCACTCTGGGCCCCCTTCTGCCTGCACTGTCCCGCGAGATTACGCCGGGACGCTAATCTAGAACAAGTTTCAGACTTGATCGTCCGGGAGGCTCTGAATCTACCGGCAGGTAAGGCACGTGTGAGCAGTGGATCAGGTGATTCACGCCACGGCGGCGAGCCTGCCATGATCAGCCCGAACACCCGCCTTCACCGACTGTCACGGAACGGTGTCCATGCCAGCGCAAGCCAACCCTGACAAGGCCGAGACCAGCTCCGCACGCGCCGACTCCGCGCCGCTGACCGAGCGGCAGGAGGCCCGGCGCCGCCGCATCCTGCACGCGAGCGCCCAGCTGGCGAGCCGGGGCGGGTTCGACGCGGTGCAGATGCGGGAGGTCGCGGAGTCCTCCCAGGTGGCGCTCGGGACCCTCTACCGCTACTTCCCCTCCAAGATCCATCTGCTGGTCGCCACCATGCAGGACCAGCTGGAGCACATGCACGGCACGCTCCGCAAGAAGCCGCCGCAGGGCGAGACGGCGGCCGAGCGGGTCGCGGAGACCCTGATGCGGGCGTTCCGCGCGCTCCAGCGCGAGCCGCACCTCGCCGACGCGATGGTGCGCGCGCTGACCTTCGCGGACCGCAGCGTGAGCCCGGAGGTCGACCAGGTCTCCCACCAGACCACGCTGATCGTCCTGGACGCGATGGGCCTCCAGGACCCCACCCCCGAGCAGCTCTCCGCGGTCCGCGTCATCGAGCACACCTGGCACTCGGCCCTGATCACCTGGCTCTCGGGCCGCGCCTCCATCGCCCAGGTGAAGATCGACATCGAGACGGTGTGCCGGCTCATCGACCTCACGGAACCGAAGAAGTAAGCCGCCGGCAGGCCCTAGCCGACGGCAGTCAGCCCACTCCAGCTCCGGCCTTCCACGGACTCGTCGGCCCACCGCTCCAGCAGCTTCCGGGCCTCCTCCTCCGGCGCCGCGAGGGAGACCTGCTGGGCGCCCGCCTCGACCGTGCGCCCCTGCTCGTGGGTGCCCTCGGAGCAGCAGGCGCACAGCATGCGGACACCGCTCGCGGGTTCCGCGCCGAAGTCGTGGTCGGTGAACAGGTCGACCAGTGCCTCCATGTCGGCGGGCTCGGCGGCGTTCACCGTGACCTCCAGGGTGGGCAGGTCGGAGGACTCGAAGAGGAGGAGTTCGTCGAAGACGGGGTAGGTCGAACCGTCGATGATCCGCTCGCCGTTGGGCACGCCGTCGTGGACGACGATCTCGCCGTAGCGCCGGCCGCCGCTGATCGGCACGTTGACGACCTTGCCGCGGGTGGGGCAGAGCCGCTCGATCCACACGACCTCGCGCTCGCCGCCGGTGTCGAGGCGCACGCAGGCGTGCCCGAAGCCGTGGTCGATCTGCCCTTCCCCGTCGGGGAGTTGGATGCCGAAGCCCTGCCAGGCGTCCCGCGCGGTCGCCCAGTCCCGCTGGATGGTGGCCGCGATCCCGAGGTTCCAGTACGCCGGGTCACCCTCGCCGCGCGGGGCCCGGGCCGCCGCCTCGCGGCCCAGCTCGTACGCCTTGGCCCAGTTGCGCAGGAACTTGTGGGCGAGCGCGGCGTCGTACCACCACACCGCGCTCGCCTCGAGGTCCGGGAAGTGCGCGAGTACCCGCTCGTACGACTCGGCCGCCCGCAGCCACTCCTCGGCGTCCCAGGCCTCCCGCGCCCGCTCGATCAGCTCCTTGGCCTCGGACTTCTCCACACCCACTCCAACGATCCGTGACAACGACCGCAGGAGCCTAAGCCCTCACTCCTCCGGCGGGAACACCGGCTCCCCGCTGCCCAGCAGACTGATCATGATGGCCTCGACCGGGCAGTTCTCGGCGGCTGCCAGGACCTTCTCGTTGGCGTCGGTGTCCGGGTCGTTGGGGTGGGACTGGCGGGCCGTGTCGAGGCGGAAGCCGTCCGGGGCGGTGTGGACGCACTGCGCGGAGCCGATGCACAGGGAGCGGTCGACCTCTACGTGCCAGCGGTCGCCCATCGCTCCTCAGCCCTCCCAGCCGGCGGGGAGGTGGATCATCTTGTGCTCCAGGTACTCGCCGTACCCCTCCGGCCCGAACTCCCGTCCCAGGCCGCTGTTCTTGTAGCCGCCGAAGGGGCCGAGCATGTCGAGGCTGAAGGTGTTGACGGAGTAGGTGCCGGTGCGGACCTGGCGGGCGATCTCGATGCCGTGCGCGGTGTCGGAGGTCCAGACGCTGCCGGACAGGCCGTAGTCGGAGTCGTTCGCGATCTTGACCGCCTCGGACTCGTCGCCGTACGGGAGCAGGCAGATGACCGGGCCGAAGATCTCCTCGCGGGCGATCCGCATGGAGTTGTCGACGTCCCCGAACAGGGTCGGCTCGACGTACCAGCCGCGGTCCAGGCCCGCCGGGCGTCCGCCGCCGGTGAGGATCTTCGCGCCCTCCTCCTGGCCGATCCTGATGTAGTCGAGGTTGCGCCGCTGTTGGCGCTCCGCGACCAGCGGGCCGACCTGGGTGGCCGGGTCGAGCGGGTCGCCGACGACCAGTGAACTCGCCGCCGCCGCAAGGGCTTCGGCGAACTCGTCGTAGCGGGAGCGGGGCAGCAGGATGCGGGTCTGCGCCACGCAGGCCTGCCCGTTGTTCATCCAGGCGCACGGCACGATCCCGGCGACCGCCGCCTCGACGTCCGCGTCCGGCAGGACCACCGCCGCCGACTTTCCGCCCAACTCCAGGGTGACGCGCGTGAGATTGCGGGCGGCGACCTCCATCACGCGCTTGCCGGCGTCGACGGAGCCGGTGAAGGAGACCTTGTCGATGCCGGGGTGTCCGACGAGGTACTCGCTGACCTCGCGGTCGGCGGGGAGGATAGAGAGCACGCCCTCCGGGAGCCCGGCCTCACGGGTGATGTCCGCGAGGATGTACGCGTCCAGCGGTGACTCGGGCGAGGGCTTCAGCACCACCGTGCAGCCGGTCAGCAGCGCCGGCGCGAGCTTCGCCGCGGCCACGAACTGCGGGACGTTCCAAGGGACTACGGCCGCCACGACCCCCACGGGTTCACGGCGGACGAGGATGCGGCCGAGGACTCCGTCGCGGGTCTCCTCGTACGTGAAGTTCCGGGCGACCGTGATCGCCGAGTCCCAGACCATCATCGCGCCGAGGGCCTGGGCGAGGACGCTCCAGGAGTACGGCGAGCCGTTCTCGGAGGAGATGACGCGGGCGATCTCCTCGTGCCGGACCGCGATCGCGTCCTTGACGCGGGTGACGACCTCGATGCGCTCGTCGAGGGTCATCCGCGGCCAGGGCCCTTCGTCGAAGGCGGTGCGGGCGGCGGCGACGGCCGCGTCCACGTCCGCGCGCGAGGCGTGCGGCACCCTGCCGATGATCTCCTGGCTGTGCGGCGAGATCACCTCGATGACGTCCTCGCCCAGGGGGTCGGTCAACTCCCCGCCGATGAACAGCTGTCCGTGTTCCGTGAGCTCGGCCATGGCGACTCCCGACTCTCTGACACTCCATCAGATACGGCCACTGATACCAGTTCTGCACAGAGGAGTCCACGGGCCGTACAGCACCGCTGTTGATAACCTCGGGCTCCCATCGAAACGCGTTCTAGTTATAGTGACTCTGGCCGGAGACGGCCGGAACACGGCGATGGGGGAGCTCATGGCGCAGGTGCACGCACACGGCGGGGGCGTCCGCTCGATCCAGGTGCCCATTCCCGACAACCCCCTCGGCCACACGCTCGTGTACGTCGTGGAGACGGATCGCGGACCGGTGCTGATCGACACGGGCTGGGACGACCCGGCCTCCTGGGACCTGCTCGTCGAGGGTCTGACGGCCTGCTCCACGTCCGTCGGCGAGATCCACGGCGTGGTCGTCACCCACCACCACCCCGACCACCACGGCCTGTCGGGCAAGGTCCGCGACGCCTCCGGTGCCTGGATCGCGATGCACGCGGCGGACACCGCGATCGTGCGCCGCTCCCGCGAGACCCGCCCGGAGCGCTGGTTCACCTACATGGCAGCCAAGTTGGAGGCCGCGGGCGCCCCCGAGGACCACATCGCCCCGCTCCGCAACGCCCGCCGCAGCACCCTGCCCGGCCTCTCCCCCGCCCTGCCGGACCACGAGATCGTCCCCGGTGAACTCCTCGACCTCCCCGGCCGCCGGCTCCGCGCGATCTGGACGCCGGGCCACACCCCCGGCCATGTCTGCCTGCACCTGGAGGAGGAGCACCCCGCCCAACTCCCGGGCCACGGGCGCCTGTTCTCCGGCGACCACCTGCTCCCCGAGATCACCCCGCACATCGGCCTGTACGAGGATCCGGACGACGCCACCGTCACCGACCCGCTCGGCGACTACCTCGACTCGTTGGAGCGCGTCGGCCGCCTCGCCCCCGCCGAGATCCTCCCGGCACACCAGCACGCCTTCACCGACGCGGCCGCCCGGGTACGGGAGTTGCTCGACCACCACGAGGAACGCCTCACCGGCCTGCGGGCGTTGCTCGCCGAGCCCCTCACCGCCTGGCAGCTCGCCGTGCGCATGGAGTGGAACCGGCCCTGGGACCAAATCCCCTACGGATCACGGAACATCGCGGTCTCCGAGGCCGAGGCACATCTGCGGCGGCTGGTGAAACTGGGCCGCGCGGAGGCGGTCGCGGGGAGCGAACCGGTGACGTACGTGGCGGTCTGACCGCCTGAAGACCTTCAACTCCCGGGATTCAGCGCGTAGTCCAGCCCCTCGTCGTACGACATCGCCAACCCCTCGGCGTACGCCTGCTCGTAGTCCCGGTCCCCGAGCCGCTCCCGCAGCAGCCGCTCGCGCTCACGCTGGGCGGCGCTGGGCGGGGCTCGCCGAGGTTCGCGAGGTGGTGCGGGTGAGCCAGGAGGCGCTTCTGCGGCCGATCTCCCGGGAGTTGGCCGGCACGCACGTCTGTACGCGCTACCACTGCGCGGCCCGTGAGTCGGCGGTCGGCGGCGGCCTGTACGACGTCGCGATCACCCCGTACGGCCCGCCACTGCTGGTCAGCGATGTCCGCGGGCACGGCCTGGAGGCGCTGCGGCTGACCGCGGCGACCCTGACCGGCTTCCGCGAACTCGCCTTCACCGCCCCCGACTTGCCCAAGACCGCCGCCCTGGACGGCCGGCTCGCCCCCGAGCTGGGCCCGGAGGACTTCGTCACCGCGGTGCTCGCCGAGTTCACCCCCGGCGAGGTCCGCCTGGTCAACTGCGGTCATCCCGCGCCGCTGCGAGCCGGCCGGCACGTCGAGTTCCTCGAACCGTTCACTCCGACCACGCCCCTCGGGCTCGGTCCGGGTGGGCCTCCAGCCGGGCGACCGGCCGCTCCTCTACACCGACGACCTCACCTAGGCCCGCTCCGCCGACGGCACGGCCTTCCCGCTCCTCCCCGAGGACGCCCCGCACACCCTCTACGACCGTGTCCTCGCCCACACCGACGGCCACCCCGCCGACGACCTCGCCCTGGTCCTGTGCCAGGCGGCCGAGGCGCTGGTCCCCGCGCTGCCCCGCCGACCCCTCACAGCTGCCTCTCAGCCGACTCCCTACGGGCGAGTAGAGTGACCGGGTCGTCATCACACCCGTACGGGGGAAAGCCGGTGCAAATCCGGCGCTGACCCGCAACCGTGAGCCGCTCTGGAGCGACGAGCCGGATTGCCCCGCACGGATCGTGACCGGCTCACGCGCATCGGCACCCGGCCGGTGTGCGGCACCGTCGAGGGATACGGAGCCGAGCCGCCCGGGGTCCTCCCGTGCTGCCCGGCTTCTTCAGGGAGAGGGCATCCGCCGATCATGAACGTCCGCCGCAGCGCCGCGGTCCTGGCCGCCACCGTCGTGATCGGCACGGCCGCGCCCGCGCTCGCCGCCCCGTCGCCGTCCCCCTTCGTCCCCGCCGGGCTCTACGGCAGCACGGACCCCACGTACGACGGCGTCTGGCGCCAGTCCCTCGCGCTGATCGCCCAGCACCGGGCGGGTGTGCGGCCCGCCGCCTCCGCGACCGACTGGCTCGTGGGCCAGCAGTGCGCGAACGGCGCCTTCGCGGCGTACCGCGCGGATCCGGCCAAGGCCTGCGACGCCAAGGTCATGGTCGACACCAACAGCACGGCGGCCGCCGTACAGGCCCTCTCCGCGCTCGGCGGCCACGCGTCCGCGACCGGAAAGGCGGTGGCCTGGCTGAAGTCCGTGCAGAACAAGGACGGCGGCTGGGGATACCTGCCCGGCGGGGCGAGCGACGCCAACTCGACGTCCGTGGTGATCGGTGCGCTGGGCGACGGCGCCGGGAAGGTCCTCAAGGACGGCAAGTCGCCCTACGACGCCCTGCTCGCGCTCTCCCTGCCGTGTGCGGACGGGGGCGCCTTCGCCTACCAGCCGGACAAGAAGGGGAAGTTGACGGCCAACGCGGACGCGACGGCCGCGGCGGTCGTCGGCGCGGCGGGCCTCGGCATGGCGACGGCGAAGGCGGGCGACGGGGCTACGGTCACCTGCACGGACGCGGCCACTCCAGAGGGGGCCGCTGCCAATGGCGCCGCGTACCTCGCCGAAGCCGTCGCGAAGAACGGCCACCTCACCTCCGTCCTCCCCGGCTCCGAGAACCAGCCCGACTACGGCAACACGGCCGACGCGGTCGTCGCCCTCGCTGTGCAGGGCGGCACCGAGGCGGCCCGGAAGCCGCTGGCCTGGCTGGAGAAGAACTCCGCGAAGTGGGCCGCGCAGAGCGGCCCGGCGGCGTACGCCCAGCTGATCCTCGCGGCGCAGGCGGGTGGCGCGGATCCGCGGGACTTCGGCGGTACGGATCTGGTGAAGCGGCTGAACGCGACGGGACCGGCACCCCGGGAAGCGGCGAAGCCTCAGGCGGAGAAGGCGGAGAAGAAGAACGAGGACGGCGTCAATGTCTGGTGGATGATCGGCGTCGGCCTGGTCGCGGGCATCGGCGTCGGGTTCCTCTTCACCGGCCGCAACAAGGGCAAGCAGCAGTGACGGTCCGCCGTACGACCGCAACTCTGCTGCTGGCGCTGCTCGTCGGTGCCGTCTGCGCGGCCCCCGCCCAGGCCGCCGGCTACCGCTACTGGTCCTTCTGGGACCGTACGGCCACGACATGGACGTACGCCACGCAGGGCCCCTCCACCGCGATCCCCTCCGACGGAGACGTCCAGGGCTTCCGGTTCACGGTGAGCGAGGACTCGTCGGACGCGACGAAACCGCGCGGCGAGACGTCGTTCACGAAGATCTGCGGGAGCGCGGAGGCGCCGGACGGCCGTAAACGAGTCGCCCTGGTCCTCGACTTCGGCACGGCGGCGGACGCCCCGGCGGGCGAGAAACCACCGGCCGCCCGTACGGAGTGCGCGGTGGTCCCGGAGGACGCGACGACGGCGGAGGCCCTGGCGGCGGTGGCCAAACCCCTGCGCTACAACACGAACGCGCTGCTGTGCGCGATCGCGGGCTACCCGAGGGCGGGGTGCGGGGAGCAGGTGACGGCGGAGAAGAAGCAGTCGGACGGGGGCCCTTCGGTGGGCCTGTTCGCAGGCGCGGCGGCGGTGGCGGTCCTGGGCGCGGCGGCGGTGTGGCAGGCCCGACGGCGCCGTCATGTCTGAGCATCAGCTGCCCCTGCACCCCGGCGCCTGGTGGCTCTGGTCTCTCGCCCTCGCCACCGCCGCCACCCGCACCACCAACCCCCTCCTCCTCGCCCTCCTGGTCGTGGTCACCGCCTACGTCGTGGCGACCTGCCGCGCCCCCACCCCCTGGTCCCGCTCCTACGCCGCCTTCGCGAAACTCGCCCTCACCGTTCTCCTCCTCCGCCTCGCCTTCGCCGTCCTCCTCGGCTCCCCGCTCCCCGGCACCCATGTGATCGTCACGCTCCCCCAACTCCCCCTCCCCGACTGGGCCCAGGGCATCCGCCTCGGCGGCAGGGTCACCCTCGAAACCCTCCTCTTCGCGTTCTACGACGCCCTGCGCCTCGCCACGCTCCTCGTCTGCGTCGGCGCGGCGAACGCCCTCGCCAACCCGAGCCGTCTCCTCAAGTCCCTGCCCGGCGCGCTGTACGAGATGGGCGTGGCGGTGGTCGTCGCGCTCACCTTCGCGCCGAACCTCGTCGCCGACGTCCACCGCCTGCGCGCCGCCCGCCGCCTGCGGGGCCGCCCCGACACGGGTCTGCGCGGCCTCCTCCAGGTGGGCCTGCCCGTGCTGGAGGGCGCCCTGGAACGCTCCGTCGCCCTCGCCGCCGCGATGGACGCGCGCGGCTACGGCCGTACCGCCGACGTCCCGCCACGAGTCCGCCGTACGACGACCGCGCTCACCGTCGGCGGCCTGCTCGGCGTCTGCGCGGGAACGTACGGACTGCTGACCCCGGAGGGCGGCGGGTACGGCGTCCCCGTGCTGCTCGCCGGCCTGGCCGCGGCCCTCGCCGGCCTCCGCCTCGGCGGCCGCCGTACGCTCCGCACGCGCTACCGGCCCGACCGCTGGGACGTCCGGGCGTGGCTGGTGGCCGGTTCCGGCATCGCGGTGGCCGCGCTCATGGTGCTCGCCTCGGTGTACGACTCCGGGTCCCTCCATCCGGGCGTCGTCCCTCCGGCCGCCCCCGCGCTCCCCCTCTGGCCGGCCGCGGCGGTCCTCCTCGGCCTTCTCCCGGCCTTCGTCGTCCCCTCCATCGCTTTCAAGGAGCCGTCGTGATCCGCTTCGAGAACGTCTCCGTGACGTACGACGGGCATAGCGAACCCACTGTCCAGGGCGTGGACTTCGAGGTGCCGGAGGGTGAACTCGTGCTGCTCGTCGGGCCGTCGGGCGTGGGCAAGTCGACGATCCTCGGGGCGGTCGGCGGACTCGTCCCGCACTTCACCGGCGGGACCCTGCGCGGGCGGGTCACAGTCGCCGGCCGCGACACCCGCACCCACAAGCCGCGTGAACTGGCGGACGTGGTCGGGACGGTGGGACAGGACCCGCTCTCCCACTTCGTCACGGACACGGTGGAGGACGAACTGGCCTACGGCATGGAGTCGTTGGGCCTGGCGCCGCAGGTGATGCGCCGCCGGGTCGAGGAGACCCTGGACCTGCTGGGCCTGGTGGACCTGCGGGCCCGCCCCATCGCGACGCTCTCCGGCGGCCAGCAACAGCGCGTGGCGATCGGCTCGGTCCTGACCCCGCACCCGAGCGTCCTCGTCCTCGACGAACCGACCTCGGCGCTGGACCCGGCCGCCGCGGAGGAGGTCCTGGCGGTTCTCCAACGCCTGGTCCACGACTTGGGTACGACGGTCCTGATGGCCGAACACCGACTGGAACGGGTCATCCAGTACGCGGATCAGGTGGTGGTGCTTCCGGCGGCGGGAGCGGCGCCGGTTCTCGGGACCCCGGCCGAGATGATGGCCGTATCGCCGGTGTATCCGCCGGTGGTGGACCTGGGGCGGCTGGCGGGGTGGTCGCCGTTGCCGATGACGGTGCGGGACGCACGCCGACGAGCGGGGGAACTTCGCGCGCGACTTTCGGCTGCGGCCGAGTGGGGGCTGAGCGCGCCCCGCGGCGGAGCCGCAAATCAACACAGCCCCGCGCCCCTAAGCGAGTTGCAGGAGCCGCCGCTCGAATCTCACCGTAGCTGCGGGCAGTCGTGCCGCTCGGGCGGCTCCCGACCCACAGAGAGCGGCACCCCGCCGGCGCGGGCGAGCGCCCCCACCCCCGCCCAGCCCCCATGCCGCTGGCCCTTCCCACGACGTCAGCGCACAACCGCCCCCGAGCCCGCCCCCACCCTCGCCGAAATCCGCACCCTCTCCGTCCGCCACCCCCAAACCCAAGCCCTCCGCGACGTCACCCTCACCATCACCCCCGGCGAGACCATCGCCCTCATGGGCCGCAACGGTGCCGGAAAGTCCACCCTCCTCAACACCCTCGTAGGCCTCACCGCACCCTCCTCCGGAGAAGTCCGCGTGGCCGGCGCGCACCCCCACCGCACCGCGCCCCGGACTCTCATCCACCACGTGGGCCTGGTCCCCCAGGAACCCCGCGACCTCCTCTACACGGACACGGTCGCGGCGGAGTGCACGGCAGCGGACACCGACGCCCAGGCGGAACCCGGCACCTGCCGAGCCCTGGTCTCCGCACTCCTCCCGGGCATCCACGACGACACCCACCCCCGGGACCTCTCCGAGGGCCAGCGCCTGACCCTCGCCCTCGCCGTGATCCTCACAGCCCGCCCACCCCTTCTCCTCCTCGACGAACCCACCCGAGGCCTGGACTACGCGGCGAAGAACCGCCTGGTCACCGTCCTGAAGGAGCTCGCGGCGGAGGGGCACGCCATCGTCCTGGCCACCCACGACGTGGAACTCGCCGCCGAATTGGCGCACCGCGTCGTCCTCCTGGCCGAAGGCGAGGTCATCGCGGACGGCCCCGCGGCGGACGTGGTCGTCGCCTCCCCCTCCTTCGCCCCGCAGGTCAGCAAGATCCTCGCCCCCCAGAAGTGGCTCACGGTCACCCAGGTGAGAGAGGCCCTCGCATGACCGGCCCCACGCCCCCTCGCGGCACGACAGTCACCCCCCGCCGCCCGGCCGTCGTCCGCCTCGGCCCCCACTCGATCCTCACCCTCGCCCTGGTCAGCACAGTCGGCATCGTGGCGTTCGGCTGGCCCTTCCTCACCCCGCCCACCTCCCACCTGGGCACCCACACCCAGGACGCCCCCTGGCTCTTCGCCGGCCTCCTGGTCCTGCTCGTCGCGATCACGGCGGCCGCGCTCTCCGAGTCCGGCCTCGGCCCGAAGGCCGTCGCGATGCTGGGCATGCTCGCCGCGACCGGCGCCGCCCTGCGCCCCCTCGGCGCCGGTACGGCCGGTATCGAGCCGATGTTCTTCCTGATGGTGCTGAGCGGCCGGGTCCTCGGCCCGGGCTTCGGCTTCGCCCTCGGCTCGCTGACGATGTTCGCGTCGGCCCTGCTCACGGGCGGGGTGGGCCCGTGGATGCCGTTCCAGATGCTGGCGATGGGCTGGTTCACCATGGGCGCGGGCCTGCTGCCGGGCCCCGAGCGCCTGCGCGGCCGTACGGAGATCGCGCTGCTGGCCGCGTACGGCTTCCTCGCCGCCTTCGCGTACGGCACCGCGATGAACCTCGCGGGCTGGCCCTTCATGGGCACGCTGGCCTCGAACATCGCCTACGACCCCCAGGCCGCCGTACCCGCCAATCTGGCCCGTTTCCTCGCGTACTGCCTGGCCACCTCCCTGGGCTGGGACCTGGGCCGGGCGGTCGTCACGGTCGTCCTCACGCTCACCCTCGGCCCCGCCGTGCTCAGGGCGCTACGCAGAGCCACCCGCCGGGCCGCGTTCGAGACCGCGGTCACATTCGAGAGCCGTTGAGCGGTGAACCGTCCCACATGACCCACGTCACCCACTAGTCGCCCTAGTAGTGCAAATCGGACGCCATGCGCATGCCATAAGTGGCTCTGACCTGCCCATTGAGAGCCAGGTCACATGCGCCCAAGATCCCCCAGATGCGACCACAACTAGTAAATAGGGTCATTGCGGACACCTGGCGGGCCTGTTTCTCTGGACGGCGTCCCCAGACCCCGAAGAAAAGGTTCAGCGTGTCCGTCTCCAAGATCGCCCGCCGCATCGCTTCCCCGAAGAAGGCCGTCACCACGCTCGCGATGGCCGCCGCCACCGCCGGCCTGGTCCTGACCGCGGCGCCCGCCCAGGCGGCCACCACGGACTCCGCCTCCGAGGCCAAGGCCATCGCCCGCGAGCTGATCCCGAGCGCCGCGCAGTACAACGCGTTCAGCAAGATCGTCGAGCACGAGAGCGGCTGGGACGTCAACGCCACGAACTCCTCCTCCGGCGCCTACGGCCTGGTCCAGGCCCTGCCCGGCTCCAAGATGGCCTCCGCCGGCTCCGACTGGAAGACCAGCGCCGAGACCCAGATCGAGTGGGGCCTGAAGTACATGAACTCCCGCTACGGCAGCCCGGCCGCCGCGTGGGCCTTCTGGCAGGCCAACGGCTGGTACTGAGCCGGCACCGAGCACGCGCCTGGGCGGCGGCCCCTGACACCAGGGGCCGCCGCCTTCGCCGTACACCCGCCCCTTTCGCCGTACGACCGCCCCCTTTCGCCGTACGACCGTCCCCTTCGCCGTACGACCGCCCCCTTCGCCGTACGACCCTCCCCTTACCGTCCCGTGGTCCACTGGCCCGGTGACTGCGCACACGGAGGACCGCGGCCTGCGTCTCGTGCCGGTGCTGCTGGGGCTCACCGTCGTCAGCGGGCTGATCGACGCGGTGAGCTATCTCGGCCTGGAGCACGTCTTCACCGCGAACATGACCGGCAACGTCGTCGTGCTCGGCTTCGCCGCGGCCGGTGCGCCCGGCTTCTCGGTCGCCCACACCCTGACCTCGCTGGGGTCCTTCGTGGTGGGCGCGGCCGCGGGCGGGCGGATCGCCGTACGACTGTCCGGCGGCTCCCGGCGGACCTGGGCCCGGACCACGCTGGCCGCCGAGGCGGTCCTGCTGGGCGCGGCGGCGGTGGTCGCCTTCGCCGCACCCGACGCCACCGCCACCGCCTACGCCCTGATCGCGGTGACGGCCTTCGCGATGGGCCTGCGCAACGCCACGGTCCGCAGGCTGGGCGTCCCTGACCTGACGACCACCGTGCTCACCATGACGCTGACGGGCCTGGCCGCCGACTCCGGCACCCGCCCTCTCCGCCGTACGGCCGCCGTCGCGGCGATGGTCGCGGGCGCGGGCGGAGGCGCATGGCTGGTCCTCCACCACGGCCTGGGCCTCCCACTGGCGATCGCGGCGGGCGCGGTCGCACTGTTGGCGACGCTGGCGTCGGGCAGGGAGTGAGGGGTTGATTGGTGCGGATGTCCCGGGCCCGGCCCGCATCCCCGGCGTGTCGCCGGGACATTCGCACCAATCGCCCCCGCCTTCGCGGTTACTTCGCGAGGAATGTCAGCAGGGCCGAGTTCACCTCTTCCGCGTGGGTCCAGAGGAGGCCGTGGGGGGCGTTCTCGATCTCCACGTACTCGGCGGACGGGAGCAGCGCTTGGAAGGGGCGGCCGGTGGCGTCGATCGGGAGGATGCGGTCGCCGGTGCCGTGCAGGATCAGGGTCGGGACGTCGACCTTCGCCACGTCCTCGCGGAAGTCGGTGATCCAGGTCGGGACGCAGGCCACCGACGCGTGGGCGGAGGCGCCTGCGGCCACGTTCCAGCTGTTGCGGACGGCCTCCTCGCTGATCCGGCTGCCGAGGGTCTCGTCCAGGTTGTAGAAGTCCTGGTAGAACGCGGTGAAGTAGGCGTACCGGTCCTTGGTGACGGCGTCGAGGATGCCGTCGAAGACCGCCTGGTCGACGCCGGTCGGGTTGTCGTCGGTCTTCAGCAGGAACGGCTCCAGCGAGGCCAGGAACACCGCCTTCGCGACCCGCCCCGAGCCGTACGTCCCCAGGTACCGGCCCACTTCGCCCGTGCCCATCGAGAAGCCGACCAGGACCGCGTCGGTCAGGTCGAGGGTCGTGAGCACCTTGTCGAGGTCCGCGGCGAAGGTGTCGTAGTCGTAGCCGGTGGTCGGCTGCGAGGAGCGGCCGAAGCCGCGGCGGTCGTACGTGATGACCCGGTGCCCGGCCTCCAGGAGGGCCGGCAGCTGCTTCTCCCAGGAGTGTCCGTCGAGCGGGTAGCCGTGGATCAGCACGACGGGCTGTCCGGTGCCGTGGTCCTCGTAGTACAGCTCGACGGGCGCGCTGTTCTCCTCGCCAACGGTGATGTACGGCATGGTCTTCGTCCTCCTCGGTGTGGAGCCTCCAGCCCACCACGGGCCGGAGAGGGTCGCCAGGCAGAAAACCAGGCGGAAGTGCGGCAGAAGTGGAAGCGGAGTGGTGGGGCGGCGGGGGCGGAGTGGCTGGGGCGGGATGGCTGGGGGCGGAGTGGCCGGGCGCGGAGTGGCGAGCGCTTGTTCTAATTGACGTGATGACCAGTCAAGCCACCCCACCCAGCACACCAGACCCGTCCACCCCCTTCGGCGCCCTCCTCCGCTCCCTGCGCCGGGCCGCCCGGCTCACGTTGGAGGAGCTGGCCGCGGCCTCCGGGGTCAGTGTCCGCGCGCTCGGTGACATGGAGCGCGGCCGCAGCCGTGGCCCGCAGCGCCGTACGGTCGACGCGCTCGCCGCCGCCCTCGCCCTGGACGACGACCTGCGCGAGCGCCTGCAGCGGCTGGCCGACGCCGGCCGGGACCGGGGCGGCCCGCCCGCGCCGCCGTATCTCCTGCGCACCGTCCCGGACTTCACCGGCCGGGAGCAGGAGCTGGCCGATCTGGACGCGCTCGCCGCCGGTTCCCGCACCCGGGCCGCGGTGCTGTTCGGGCCGGGCGGGCAGGGCAAGACGACGCTGGCCGCGGAGGCGGCCCGGCGGCTGGCCGGACGGCACTTCCCGGACGGCTGTGTGTCGGTGCAGCTGCACGGCATGAGCGACTCCCCGCTGCCCGCCGCCGAGGCGCTGGTCCTGCTGCTGACGGCGCTCGGCCTGCCGCCGGACCGGATCCCGGTCGACCCGGTGGCCCGGGAGGCCGTCTACCGGAACCTGCTGGGCAGCCGCCGGGTGCTGGTCGTCCTGGACGACGCGGCCGACGAGGCGCAGACCAGGCCGCTGCTGCCGGACGCCGAGGGCGGGTTCGTGCTGGTCACCAGCCGGCGGCCGCTGGCCGGTCTGGAGGGGGTACGGCGGATCCGGCTCGGCGGGCTCAGCGGCGGCGAGTCGGCCGCGCTCCTGGAGCGGATCCTGGGCGCCCCGCGCACCGAGGGCCAGTCCGAGGCGATCACCCGGCTCACCGAGCTGTGCGGGCACCTCCCGCTGGCGCTGCGGATCGTCGGCAACCGCCTCTCCAGCCGCCCCACTTGGACCCCGGCCCGGCTGGTGGCCCAACTCGCCGACGAGGGGCGCCGGTTGAGCGGCCTGGTCGCGGGCGACCTCGCGGTGCGCAGCGCGCTCGCCCTCTCCTACCGGCAACTGACCGACTCCCGGCGCCTGTTGCTGCGCCGCCTGGCCCTGCTCCCCGGTCACGACACCGGCCCGGACCTGGCCGCCGTACTCATCGATGAACCAATGAGGGAGTTGATAGAGGACTCCCTCGACCTGCTGGTCGACCGAGGCCTGTTGGAGGAGACGGCACAGGGGCGATACGCCCTGCACGATCTCGTACGGCTCTTCGCGCGCGAGCAGCTGCACGGCGAGGAGGAGGACCCCGCCGGTGTCCGACTCCGCATGGCCGACTGGTTGTTGCGGTCGGCGTCCGCGGCGGGCCGCTGGTTCGAGGCGCCCGGCGCTCCCGAGCCCTGGCCCGGAGCCCCCACCCCCTTCACGCCGACCTCCGCCGAGGAGGCCGAGGAGTGGCTGACCGTCGAACGCGCCCACTGGGCCGGGGCGTTGCCGATCCTGTTCGCGGCGGGCCGGTACCCGGAGATCCTGCACACGGCCCGCACCCTGTACTGGTTCTCGGACCGCTGGGACGCCTGGCCCGAGTGGCGCACCCTGTTCACGTACGGCGTCCGGTCCGCGGCGGCGCTCGGCGACCGGACGGCCGAGGCCCAGCAGCTCAACTGCCTTGCGTGGGCCCACTCGGTCGGCGCCGGGCAATACGCCGAAGCCGTCGAACACGCCCGCCGCGCACTGGAGTTGGCGACCGAGGTGGGTGACGTCGGCCAACAGGGCTGGGCCTGGGCGTACATCACCGGCGCGACCCTGAGCCTGCGCCGGCCCGCGGAGGCGGCGGAGGCCGCAGCGCACGCCGTACGGCTCTTCGAGGCCACCGGTGACGCGGCGGGCAAGGCGGTGTCCCAGCGGGTCCTGGGCAGCGCCCTGCGCGAGTCGGGCCGCCCCGAGGAGGCGCTGGCGCTGCACGAGTCCCTGCTGGATCCGGGGACGCGGGGCGCGGGGACGCGGGCGCCGGACGCGGGGGCACCGGAGCCGGACGCGGGGACGCGGGCTCCGGACGCGCAGGCACCGGAACCGGACGCCGAGACGCAGGCTCCCGACGCGCAGGCACCGGAACCAGACGCCGAGACACAGACTCCCGACGCGCAGGCACCGGAGCCGGGCGTCGAGAACGCTCCCGGCTTCGACGTCTTCGCCCAGACCCTGCTGCGCCACGAGATCGGCCTGGACCTGCTGGCGCTGCGCCGCTGGGCGGACGCGCTGGAGGTCTACCGGACCGTCGTCACCCCCGCGACCCACGCGGGCACCAGCCGTTCCCAGGCGCAGACCCTCGTCGGCCTGGCCACGGCCCTGGAGCACTGCGGCGAGACGACCGAGGCCCGCGCCCGCTACGACGAGGCCCACCGCCTCTTCACCGCGACCGGCGACACGGCCTCCGCCGAGGAGACGGCGGCGGCACTGACCCGCCTCGCGGGAAATCCGGTTGAGGCCGCCGCCTCCGGTCACTGAACATGCGTACGATGACTCGCGAGCTGCTCCCCTACGACCTCACCTGGCCCGACGTGGACCCCGCGCGGCACCCGTTCTCCGCCGAGGAGGCCCTCGACGTGGTCCGGTCGCTAGAGGCGGCGGGCCGGGTGCCGGTTCCACCGCCCCGGACGCGGACGCGGGACTACGACGAGATGGTCGCGGAGTCCTCCCGGCACATCCGCTGGGCGCACAGCGAGGGCTGGGACTGGGTCCGTGACCTCACCCGGCAGCTCGTGGAGCGGTACGGGAGTTGGGCCACCGGCTGGCGCTGGTCGCACGACGAGGGCGACCTCAGCGGCGGGCCGGTGGGCGGCTGGTGCTGCGCCTCGCACTCGATCTCCACGCCCGAGGAGACACTGGCGCGGGTCGCCAGGTCGCTGTGCGAGTGGCGGGAGTGGCTGGAGTTCCTGGCGCGCCGCTTCGAGGCGTATCCGCTGGGCACGCTGCCGGTCGAGGACCGCCGCAACGCCTGGGACCGCGCCACCCACCATCTCATCCTCCAGTCGCTGGACCGCACGGGGTCGGGGGACGCCTGGTACGGCCACTGCGCCCAGGTCCTGACCTGGTTCCTCACCCGCTGGGACGTACCGCCGGAGACCGCGGAGACCCTGGTCGAGGAGGCCGTCGGCGGCCGCTTCGAGAGCTGGACGGCCCCGAAGGGCACGCTGGTCGACGACGTGGCGGAACACCTGGCGACCGCCCTGGAGCCAGACCCGGGCGCGCCGGTGCTGCGGGACGCGGACGGGTACCGGTACACGTCGGCGCGGGTGCAGGCGTATCTCGACGAGTGAGACGAGTGAGGAGAGGGCCGAGAACAAGATGACCGGCACGACCGGAAGGGCCGTATGACCACCCCCGACCACCTGCGCACCTGGCTGACCATCCGCGCCGCCACGCCCTGGCACCGGGCCCCTGAGATCGTTCTCCCACCACCCGCCGCCCTCACCTCCGGCGCCTCCTGTCCGCTGCCCGCCGTCCCGCCACCTTCCGCCCCCGCGATTCCCCCACCCGCCATCCCGGGCCCCGCGCTTCCGCTGCCCTCCGCCCCCGCGCGCCCCCTGCCCACCAACCCCACCCGCGACGGCGCCGCCCACGACATCCGCACCCACGACCACGCCCGCGATCCACAGCGCGCCGAACGCCTCCTCGACGCCCTGGCCGTCGCCCGAGCCGACGCGGCCGCCGGCACCCCGCTCTCCTTCGCCCTCCTCGCCACCTGGCAGCGGCTCGTGCTGGGCGTCCCCGAGGTCTCCTTCCGCACCACTCCGGCCTACGCCAAGCACGGCCGCGAGCTCTACGGCGTCACCCCGGACCTCCGCACCCGCTTCGACGCCTGCCTCGCGGAGGCCGCCGACCCCGCTCTCCCCCTCACCGCCCGGGCGGCCCGCGCCTACCTGGACGTCTGCTTCTTCCACCCCTTCGACGACGGCAACGCACGCGCCGCGTTCCTGACGCTGGTCCACGTCCTGGCCCGCGCCGGCGTCTCCCTGGCCCAGGTGGCCCCCGTACGTCGTCTCGCGCGCCGCGCCGACGACCCCGAAGTCCCGCTGGAACTCGCCGAGTTGCTCGCCGTCCTGATCAGGTCGACCGCTCGTCGAACCGCACCGGCACCCGATGGTCCGGCCGCCCGTCCTTGGCCAGCATCGAGTGCTCCTCCGCCACCGCGCGGTACAGCCTGATCCCGGAGTCCCCGCGCACGTCGTCCGGCGTCCAGACCCGCCCGCCGTGCCCGACGGACCGCCGTGAGAAGACCTCCAGCCCGCGCTCGACCTCGTCCCCCTGCTCCACGATCCCGGCGACGGCAGCCATGTACACCCCCTGCCCGGTCCCGATCGGCACGGACGAGTCGAAGACCGCGATCCCCACCTCGGGACGCACGGCGATGTTCCGCGAGTGAACGGCCTCCGGCGACGACACCCAGAAGAACTCCCGGCACCCGACGTGCGCGAAGTACACCGGCGTACTCCAGGGCCGCCCGTCCGCGTCCGCGGTGGCCAGCACGAGATACGCGCTCGCCTCGACGATCCCCCGCCCGTGCTCCGCGGTCGGCCCCGTCATCGGATCCGCCGGTAACTGACCCCGAAGTCCCGCTCCCACTCCCCCGATTCGACCTTCCCCGTCTCCCAGGCGCCCCGGATGGTGTCCCCGCCGTCCTCGACCCGCCCGACGAACCGCTGCCGGAAGTCCAGCGGCGAGAAGTCCGCGCGCTCGCGCAGCAGTTGCCACACCTCGCCGTCGAAGGTCATCGCGTACGTCCGTACGACCCCGCGCGAGTCGAAGTAGTGCTGGGTGTACGTCCCGTCCGCGGCCCCCGCCGCCACGATCGCCATGCTGTCCGGAACGGGCCCCGGTGCCGCCGTCCGCTGCACCAGGAACCGCCCGTCCAGGGTCCACTCGAACACGGCCCGCCCGGTGACGGCCTCCGCCCCGGGAAACTCCGCCTCCACCACCCACTCCCCGACCAGCACGTCCAGCCGCTCCAGCGCTGCGTCCATCGCACACCTCCCAGTCAGAGGTAAGGACTCCGAGCGCACCGCGAACTCATCGGCCCCCCGTCGACAGCCCCGCCGCGGGCAACCGCCACCCCTCGGACTCCTCCGGCACCCACAATCCGAACCGGCGCTCCAGATGCTCCAGGACCCGCGCAGGGTCTCCGAGATCGAGATCGGGCAGCACCCGCCCCTCGACCGCGTACGCCACCCCCCGCACGGCGTTGATGTCCCGGCTGACGACGAGGACACGGGTGTCCGCACAGAGTGTGGGCAGGAAGTTCCGCGTGGTGACGTACGACGTGGAAGCCTGGATCGCGAACGCCCACCCCTCGATCGCACCGGCCCGCACGACGGCGTCCACCGAGCGCCGCAGGAAGCCGAGTTCCTCCAGGGTCTCGACATCCGGATGGTCCAGCTCGAACGGCTCGTCCATCGAGTTGCGGACCTCGATCTCCTGAGCCTCGACCCGGGTCAGGGGATACAGCGACTCCCGGCGGGCGCCCAGTCGTTGGAGCACCTCCTCAGGCGTGAGCCCCTCACAGAAGAGAAGGGTGTATCCGAGGGGGTACGCCTCCTCCACCCACGACAACCGGATGGTCAGAGCCGCTGAATGATCGTGCCGGTGGCCAGCCCCCCGCCCGCGCACATCGTGATCAGCGCGAACTCCTTGTCCGTGCGCTCCAGTTCGTGCAGGGCGGTGGTGATGAGCCGGGCCCCGGTGGACCCCACCGGGTGGCCGAGCGCGATCGCGCCGCCGTTGACGTTGACCTTCGACAGGTCCTGCTCGAAGACCTGGGCCCAGCTCAACACCACGGACGCGAACGCCTCGTTGATCTCCACGACGTCGATGTCCTTCAGGGACATCCCCGCCTTGCCGAGCACCGCACGGGTCGCGTCGATCGGCCCGTCCAGGTGGAAGTGCGGGTCCGCGCCGACGAGGGCCTGGGCGACGATCCGCGCCCGGGGCCGCAGCTTCAGCGCCCGCGCCATCCGCTTCGACGCCCACATGATCGCGGCCGAACCGTCGCTGATCTGCGAGGAGTTGCCCGCCGTGTGCACGGCGGTCGGCATGATCGGCTTGAGGCGGGCGAGCCCTTCCATGGTCGTGTCGCGCAGCCCCTCGTCCCGGTCGACCAGCCGCCACATGCCCTGTCCGGCCCGCTGCTCGTCCTCCGTCGTCGGCACCTGCACCGCGAAGGTCTCCCGCTTGAAGCGCTCCTCGGCCCAGGCGTGCGCGGCACGCTCCTGCGAGACGAGCCCGAGGGAATCGACGTTCTCGCGGGTCAACCCCCGGTGGCGCGCGATGCGTTCGGCGGCCTCGAACTGGTTCGGGAGGTCGACGTTCCACTCGTCGGGGAACGGCTTGCCGGGGCCGTGCTTCGACCCCGACCCCAGCGGCACCCGTGACATCGCCTCGACACCGCAGCTGATGCCGACGTCGATGACGCCGGCCGCGATCATGTTGGCGACCATGTGCGAGGCCTGCTGGGAGGAGCCGCACTGGCAGTCGACGGTCGTCGCCGCCGTCTCGTAGGGCAGCCCGACGGTGAGCCAGGCCGTGCGCGCGGGGTTCATGGACTGCTCACCGGCGTGGGTGACCGTACCGCCGACGATCTGTTCCACCGCGTCGGCCGGTATTCCGGTCCGGCCGAGCAGTTCACGATAGGTCTCGCCGAGCAGATAGGCGGGGTGCAGGTTGGCGAGCGCGCCGCCCCGCTTGCCGATGGGGGTGCGGACGGCTTCGACGATCACGGGTTCGGCGGCCATGGGTGCGGGTCCTCTCCTCCGAACGGATCCCTGGAACCAGTGCATAACTAGTACGTGTTCTATTTCTTCCAGCAGTCTGCTGAGACACCCCCCACAACCGCAAGGGTCGTGCACGTAATTGGGCGCGCCGCACCCCTTGCCTCTTGTAGAACCCGTTACTACCTTCACGGCAGCCTGTTCCTGATGGACCGTCAGATAGACAGATGGCTGGAGTGAGTTGCCGATGTCGTGTCCAGCGCTTCCCGACGGGTTCGACTTCACCGACCCCGACCTGCTGCAGAGCCGCGTGCCACTGCCGGAGTTCGCCGAGCTGCGCCGGGCCGAACCGGTGCGCTGGATCCCCCAGTCGGGCAATGTCGCCGGCTTCGAGGACGCGGGGTACTGGGCGGTCACCCGGCACGCGGACGTCAAGTACGTCTCCACGCACCCGGAGATCTTCTCCTCGTACCTCAACACGGCGATCATCCGCTTCAACGAGCACATCGAGCGGGACGCGATCGACGCGCAGCGCCTGATCCTGCTCAACATGGATCCGCCGGAGCACACCCGGGTCCGGGGCATCGTGCAGCGGGTGTTCACCCCGCGCGCGATCCGGGCGCTGGAGGAACGGCTGCGCGCCCGGGCCGCGAGCATCGTCGCCGAGGCCCGCGCCCGCTCCGGCTCCTTCGACTTCGTCACCCAGGTCGCCTGCGAACTGCCCCTCCAGGCCATCGCCGAGCTGATCGGGATCCCCCAGGACGACCGGGCGAAGATCTTCGACTGGTCCAACAAGATGATCTCGTACGACGATCCGGAGTACGCGATCACCGAGGAGGTCGGGCAGGAGTCGGCGATGGAGCTCATCGCGTTCGCGATGAACATGGCGGCCGACCGCAAACAGTGCCCGGCGAAGGACATCGTGACGACCCTGGTCGCGGCGGAGGACGAAGGCAACCTGAACTCCGACGAGTTCGGCTTCTTCGTGCTGATGCTGGCGGTCGCGGGCAACGAGACGACCCGCAACGCCATCACCCACGGCATGCACGCGTTCCTGACCCACCCGGAGCAGTGGGAGCTGTACAAGCGCGAACGCCCCTCGACCGCCGCCGAGGAGATCGTCCGCTGGGCGGCCCCGGTCAACGCGTTCCAGCGCACGGCCACCCAGGACACGGAGTTGGGCGGCAAGCAGATCAAGAAGGGCGACCGCGTGGGCATCTTCTACGCGGCCGCGAACCACGACCCCGAGGTCTTCGAGAACCCCGACACCTTCGACATCACCCGCGACCCCAACCCCCACCTCGGCTTCGGCGGCGGCGGCCCGCACTTCTGCCTCGGCAAGTCCCTGGCCGTCATGGAGATCGACCTGATCTTCAACGCGATAGCCGACGCCATGCCCGACCTCCACCTCACCGGCGACCCCCGCCGCCTCCGCTCGGCCTGGATCAACGGCGTCAAGGAGCTTCAGGTCAGCGTGAGGTGACGTACCCCCGCAGATCTGTCCGATTTCGTGGGCGCTGTGTCCTTTCCCCAGGGTTGACCCTCCCCTGGGGACGGGGACAGCCTGGGAGCCGGACAGCATGACGGGGGTTCTGCTGTGAAGAAGGTGTTGTCACGATTACCGGGCGCGTCCCTCACCCTCGCGCTCCTCCTCGCGCTCCTCCTGCCCACGCCCGCCGGGTCGTTCACCCCGGTGGCCGGCTCGCGGTGCGACAAGTCGGTCCAGCTCGATCCGTGGTTCGAGTCCCCCCTGGGGCGCAGGGCGTACGTGGCCAGGGCCGCTCGGCACCTCCAGTCGCCCGCCGACGTGGGACGGAACCTGGCCACCGGCTACGTGGACATCACGGGTCTGGACGGTCTGGTCACGGACGGTCTGGAGGTCTTCGACGTCGACGAGCTCCTGCGGACCGATCCCGATCTGTACCGTCAGCTCTGTCTCGACGAGCGTCCGGACATCAAGCGGTTCGCCGTCATCACACGGACCAACACCATCCGGAAGAACCACTCCGAGATTCGCCTGCTGGAAGAGCTGCGCTACCTCGGCGTGACGGACCCCGACCGGCTCTTCGCCGTCTACACCGACCGCTCCCCCTGCCCGAAGTGCCGTGTGGAGGTGCCGAAGGGCGCGCGGGTGTACTACGCGGTCGAGCACAGGGCGAAGAACTACACGTCCGACCTGGCGAACCGGCTCGGCGAGGCGAGCAACGCCACGAAGGGGGACACGGCCTTCGAGGAGGACGTGGCGCAGGAAAAGGAACGGCTGGAACGACGCCGCCCGGTGGTCGCCGAACGCAAGCGGCAGGCGGCCAGGGAGACGAGCGACGTCTTCCGGGCCCGCTCCCAGGGCGGCACGTGCAGCCTGGGCCTCGGCCCCGCCACCCCGGCCCGCCACCGCACCACCCTCATCGCCGCCCTCACCTCCACCTCCACCTCCACCCGCCACCACACCACCGCCACCTCCGCCCTCGCCGCCTCCCTCCGCTCCGACTGCGCTCCGGACGACGCCCCCGCCGTCACCGACAACGGGCTTGTCCGGGCGCTCGCGGAACCCGTCGAGGAGGCGCCCGGCGGTATCGACCTCTCCTCGCTCGAACTGCGGTATCTCGCCGACCCCGGCGACGGCAGCGGCCTCCGCTACTCCTTCCAGGCCCCCACCTCCCCCGCCGGCGGCACCGGCCCGGACGCCGGCGTCTACGCGGCCCGTCTCACCTCGGACGCCTTCTTCACCTGGCTGGAGCTGGCCCCCTCGGCCCACTGGGTCAACCTCAACCCCAGCGAACCGGACCGCATCACCGACGCCCGGCTCGGCCGCACCGACGCCGGCCGCGTGCTCCTGGAGGCCGACCTCCAGCTCAAGCGGGACACCGGCACCCTCCTGCACCCCGACACTCCGACCGGCCGCGCCTTCTGGAACGACCTGCGCGGCGGCTGCGCCCTGACCCGGGTCTGGATCGTGCCCGCGCCCGCACGCGTCCGCACCGACGGCGACGAGCTCTACATCCTCGACGCGCCCTTGGACGTACGGATGGAGTCCGTGTACCGCTCCGACGTACCCACGGCGTTCCCCCGCTCCTGTCCGCAGGCCGACGAGGCCACCGAGAGCCACAACGAGCGGCTCTTCCGGGACCTGGTGCTGCCCCGGCTGAAGAAGAACGTCAACACGGCTACGCAGTACGCCGATCTGCGCCGCGTGTACCTCGCCCGGGTGGCCGCCGAGTGGTACCGCGACCTGAGCCGGTCCCGGGACACCGCGTACGGCGACCTGGTGGACGGGCACGACGTCGGACCCTGGGAGACGAGGACCGACTGGCGGCCCAGGGACACCTTCGACGCGTACGTCGAGTCGGCCACGGACGGCGAGTTCGACATCGAGCGCCACGAGACCCGGGACGGGGTGGTCTACCGCGGCTCGTACTTCTACGGCGGCGTCGACCTCTCGGAGGTCCCGCTGCGGCAGGAGTCGGGCGCGTCGTTCGGGTCGCGGTACGGGAGCCTGGCCGCGGACGTCGGCGCGTCCCTGCGCCGGCCCTCCGCCGACCGCGCCTCCGGCGCCCTGTGGCTCGGCTCGCCCACCCCGCGCGAGGCCGCCGGGGCCGGCCCGACGGACAACGGCCTGTCCGCGGGCGACCTCACGCTCCGGCTGCTGCCGGTACTCCTCGTCCCACTCGCCGCCCTGCTGCTGTGGCGCCGCCACCGACACCCGGCCGGCGCGAGCCCGTCGCACCCTGCCTCCGCAAGCCCGTCGCACCCGGCCTCCCCGAATCCGCCCAGCCAGGCCACCGCAAGCCCCCTCCGCCGAGCCGCCACGGGCCCGCCCCGCCGGGCCACCGCAAGCCCGCTGCGCCGGGCGGCCACCCGCGCCCGGCCCCGTTCCCAGGGAGACACCCATGTCGTCCGACCCGAACGAGACCGACCCGACGCCTGAGTCCCCGGCCGGCACGGGACCACCACCACCGTCCCCGCCCGGCACGGGACCACCACCGCCCCCGCCACCGCCCGCACCCCCCGCCCCCGGCTACCCCCACGGCTACCCGACCGAGCCGGAGGAGAGCCAACCACGCCCGTACGTACGGCTCATGGCCGCCGTCGGCGGGGTCGGAGCCGTGGCCCTCGTGGTCGCCGCTGTCCTCGGCGCCACCACGGAACCGGCGGTCCCGCAGACCGACATGCCGCCGCCCGCGTCGCTCATCCCGACGGAACTCCTCCCCTCCGGTGGCACCGGCGTCCCGCTGCCCAGCGGCTACCCGAGCGACTGGCTGACGGGCGTACCGACCGAGTGGCCCACCTCCTGGCCCACCGGCGGCCCGAACCTGCCGAGCCCGACCTTCTCCTTCCCGTCCCTGCCCGAGCTGCCGACGGACTACCGGGACCTGCCCAGCGACTGGCCGAGCCTGGACCTTCCGCAGGACGGAGACACCCGATGACCCGGCCCGTCCCACCGCCCCCGTCACGGCCGCCCGCCCGCGTGCCCCGGCACGGTCTGCCGAGCGCGATCGTGGTGGCGCTCGGCCTGTCGGTGGCCTTCGGTGTCGGACAGGTCCTCTACTGGTGCGAGCCCGGCATCACCTCGCCCACGAGCCTGATGACGGTCTGGCTGAAACCCCTGGCGGGCGTCTTCGTCCTGACCCGGACCCTGCTGCTCGTCGGCTGGGGCGTCGCGGCGGTGCTGGCCCTGCTGCTCCTGCGGCACCGGAGCACGCCCCCGGTGGACGCCGGAACGGTACGCGGACACCAGTACGGCATCCTGGCGGCCCTGTTGCTGCCGTTCACGACCATGGCCCTGCACCTGCTGGGCCGGAGCCTGCCCACGCTGCTGCTCTGCCTGCCCACCACGGCGGCCGCGCTGTTCCTCCTGCACCGCGCGCAGCTGTTCCGCCGGATGCCCGGACGGCTGCTGCTGACCGCGTTCGGCGCGGGCGCGCTGGTCGCGGGCGGATTCGGCGTGACCATGATCGTCTGGTCCTGGTGGTACCTCCCCGGCTATCTGCTCGACTGGTCGAGGCCCCGGGACACCGCCCGCTTGTTCTTCTCCGTCGGCAGCCTCGACAGCGCCCTCGTCACCGAACTGGGCAAGGCCGCCGTCGTCGCGATCCTCTACCTCCTGTGCCGGCGCCACATCGACGGTGTGGTGTCCGGGGTGATCCTCGGCGCGGCCGTGGGCCTCGGCTTCAACCTCACGGAGACCGTCTCCTACATGAGCGACTACCCGGGCGCCCTCGGCAGCAACGGCCCCCCGGCCCAGCCGTCCGTGGAGTTCTGGACCCGGCAGGTGGTCGGGCTGATGGCCGTGCACGTGGCGTTCACCGCGCTGGTGGGTGCCGGTTTCGGTGCGGCCCGCCGGCTGCCGGACCGCCGGGACCGGGCGCAGGTGGTGACCGCGGGGGTACTGGCCGCGCTGGGCGGGCACTTCGAGACGGACATCGTGCTGGGGCAGCTCGCCAAGGAGCGGGACACGTGGTTCTCCGGCGGCGACACACTCGGTCTGCTGCTGGGAGTGCCGCTGATGACGGCCGTCACCTCGGGGGTCTTCGTCGCCCTGTACGCGCTGATCCTCCGCCGTGGCCTGCGGGCCCAGGAACGGGGGCTGCGCCGGACGCTGCGCGAGGAGGCCGACTCCGGGGCCGGTGCCGTCACCGGTCCGGAGATCCCGCTGCTGCTCTCGCCGCGGCGCAGGCTGCTGCTCGAACTGCGGGTGTGGCGCAGGGACGGTGTGGCGGGGGTGCGCCTGCTCACCCGGCTGCACCAGGCACAGCTGGACCTCGCCACGCAGCGCCTGTACCGCGACGGTCCGGGCGCCGACATCCTCGTACCGCCGGAACAACCGCTGCGCGACCGGGTACTGGCGCTGAAGGGAGCCCCCATGGCCTCGGACCGGACGACCCTCCCGGCAGGAGGAGCGCCGTCATGACCGGCACACGAACACTACGGCTGCCCGCCGCCGGCGCACGTGCGCTACGGCTGCTCGCGCCGGCCGCCGCCGTCGTCCTCCTGGTCCTGGGCGACCCCGCGCCGGCCGCCGCGCAGTGTGCGCCGCCCGCCTACCACGGCGACCTGCCCGGTGCGGCGGGGAGCTGTCCGCAGGGGACCGCGGGCGGTGCCTCGGCGCTCGTCTGGGCGGTGGTCGTCCTCGCCGCCGGGCTGTGGCTCGCCCGCGCAGTCTCACGGTCCCGGGCCGCTACGGACGCGGACCTCGCGACGACGGACGCGGTGTTCGCCGAGCACGCGCCCGACGAGTCGCCGTGATCACTCCGCGCGTACGCCGTGCTGCCGGGTGCCGTTCTTCACCGGAGCACGGTCCTCGTCGGCCTCGGCCACGGCGGTCACCGTCCGAGCCCGCGGCCCCTGGAAGACGTACGACAGCCCGAACCCGGCCCCCACGACCACCGCACCGCCGACCGCGTCCAGCACCCAATGGTTCCCGGTCGCGACGATCGCGGAGACCGTGAAGAACGGGTGCAGCAGGCCCAGCGCCTTCATCCACCACTTCGGGGCGATGACCGCGATCACCACCCCGCACCACAGCGACCACCCGAAGTGCAGGGACGGCATCGCCGCGTACTGGTTCGTCAGCGCTGTCAGCGTGCCGTAGTCCGGCTTGGAGAAGTCCTGGACGCCGTGGACCGTGTCGATGATCCCCAGCGAAGGCATCAGGCGCGGCGGGGCGAGCGGGTAGAGCCAGAAGCCGACCAGGGCGAGGAGGGTCGCGAACCCGAGCGACGCGCGGGCCCAGCGGTAGTCCACAGGCCGGCGCCAGTACAGGACGGCGAGCACGCTCAGCGGCACCACGAAGTGGAACGACTCGTAGTAGAAGTCGAAGAAGTTCCGCAGCCAGTCGACGCCGACCACCCAGTGGTTGACGGTGTGCTCGATGTCGATGTGCAGCCACCGCTCCAGGTCGAGGACCTGGTGGCCGTGCTGCTCGGCGGTGGCCCGCCCCCCGGAGTTCGTGCCGCCGGTGGCCGCGAGCCGGACCTGCTGGTAGGCCGCGTAGGTCACACGGATCAGCAGCAGCTCAAGCAGCAGGTTCGGCCGGGTCAGCACCCGCCGCAGGAACGGCAGCAGCGGTACGTGCCTCAGGCGGGCCGGCACGGGAGCGGCGTACTCGGTCGGGATCGGCGTGCGGTAGTACGGCGAGGTGCGCGACAGGAAGGGGATCACGGTCGCGGCGGCGAGGGCCGCGAGCAGCACCACGTTGTCCCGCAGGGTGTACAGCGCGGAGATGTGCGGGAGCATCATCTTCGCCGGCAGGGTCATCACGAGGATGACGGCGACCGGCCACACGTACCGGTCGGAGGCCCGCTTGCCGACCCGTCCGACGACCGCGAGCAGCACCCACAGCAGCTGGTGCTGCCAGGTCGTCGGCGACACGGCGATCGCCGCGCACCCGGTGAGCGCGACGGCGAGCAGCAGCTGCCCGTCGCGCGCGTACCCGACGGCCCGCCGTACGCCCACGAAGGCCACCAGCGCGCCCAGCACCAGGAAGAGCGCGATCTCCAGCGGCCCGTTCAGGCCGAGCCGCAGCAGCAGCCCGTGCAGGGACTGGTTGGCGAGGTCGTTCGCCGGGCCGCCGAGCCCGGTGCCCGCGATGTGGTGGACCCAGTAGGTGTACGAGTCGTGCGGCAGCGCGGCCCAGGCCAGCGCCGTGCTCGCGGCGAAGGTCAGCCCCGCGGTCAGGGCGGCCCGGCGCCGGCCGGTGAACCAGAGCAGGGGCGCGAAGAGCAGGACCGTCGGCTGGAGGGCGGCGGCGAGGCCGATCAGCACCCCGCTGAGGCGCTCGCCGCGGACGGTGAAGCAGGCGACCAGCACCAGCAGGACGGGGATGATGCTGGTCTGGCCGAGCCAGAGGGTGTTGCGCACCGGCAGCGACAGCATCAGCAGGCTGATGGCGACCGGCGCGGCGAGCAGGGAGGTGCGGCGGCCGACCGGCTGGGGCAGGGCGCGGGCGACGATCAGGCCGAGGGCGACGACGAGCAGCAGGGTGCCGAAGGTCCAGCCCCAGCCGAGGGCCTGTTCCGCGGCCCGGGTGAGCGGCTTGAGGACCAGTCCCCCGAACGGGGTGCCGGTGAACTGCGTCGAGTCGTACAGGGAGCCCTTCACATGCAGGACGCCGTCCGGTCCGACCCAGGTCTCCAGGTCCGTCAGCCGCTCGCCTCTGGGGGTGCCGAGGACGACGGCGACCTGTCTCGCGGCCAGGACGGCGGCCACCAGCCACAGGGCCAGCCGGGCCGCGCGAAGCCGCGCCTGCATCTCCACCGGTTGCCCACCGGGCTCCGCATTCGCCACGCCTCGTCGGCCTCCCGTCCGTTCGTGTCACGCGTCCTGGGGAGAAGACGCGGGCAACGCAGGTTTCACCTGACGTCCGCCCTCTTTTGTCCGAATGACGGTAGTCCACCCCCGGGGGTGTCGCGCGCGCGGGGCACGCGGACTAGATTCATTAGCGCTTCTAGTTACCTCATCTAACTAGTCACATGAAAGGCACAGGCGCATGAGCGAGTCGCAGCTCTGGGACGACGTCGACGACTACTTCACCGCCCATCTGACACCCGAGGACGAGGCCCTTCAGGCGGCCGTGCGCGACAGCGAGGCCGCCGGCCTCCCGCACGCCGCCGTCACCGCGCCCCAGGGCAAGCTCCTCCACCTCCTGGCCCGGATCCAGGGCGCCCGCACCGTCCTGGAGCTGGGCACCCTCGGCGGCTACAGCACCATCTGGCTGGCCCGCGCCCTGCCCGCCGACGGCCGCCTGGTCTCCCTTGAGTACAGCCCGGCCCACGCGGAGGTGGCCAACCGCAACATCGCGCGGGCCGGCCTCGACAAGATCGTCGAGGTGCGGGTGGGCGCGGCCCTCGACTCGCTGCCGAAGCTCGCGGCCGAGCACCCGGACCCCTTCGACCTCGTCTTCATCGACGCCGACAAGGGCAACAACCCGCACTACGTCGAGTGGGCCCTCAAGCTCACCCGCCCGGGCAGCCTGATCGTCGTCGACAACGTCGTCCGCGGCGGCCGCGTCGCCGACGACGACTCCACCGCCGACGACGTCCGCGGCACCCGGACCGCCCTCGAACTGATCGGCTCCCACCCCAAGTTGGACGCCACGGCGATCCAGACGGTGGGCGCGAAGGGCTACGACGGCTTCGCGCTGGCCCGGGTACTCAGCTGATGCCCGCTCAGAACTCGTGGTAGAAGCCGACGTTGACGCTGCGAGGGGCGGTGCGGTCGCGGATCACGATCTCGCCGTTGCCGCCCCGCGGCAGCTGCACGGTCCCGCCGTACACGAGCGGCTGCGCGTAGGCGCCGGAGACCAGCTGGACCTCGGAGGAGGGGTCGGGCTGCGAGCCCTGGAGCCAGGTCACCTGCCAGACACCCTCGGGCCCACAGAGGAACTCCAGGTGCACGCGGGAGACGAACAGCCAGTCGTCCGGCGTGGCCAGCCGGCACACGCTCCGATCCCGTCCCACGCGCAGCACGGCACCCGGATCGCTGGGCGCGTCGGCCATCTGCATACCGGCCGTGGCACCCTCCTCCGCCGCGGTGACGACGGCCATGGTGAGTTCGAGCACGTGCGCTCCTCCTGAAACGTCCTTGCGCGGCACCCCGTTGGTCCACCCGCGGCCGCATGATAAATCGCCCGACGCGGCGGTGTCCGGTGCAAGGCACTCCTGACCGGCCTGTTCGCCCACTACGGCGACAACAGACCGGTCAGGTACGGCGCGCGTACGTCAGATGTGCAACAGCCGCTCCGCCAGCTCACGGTAGTCCCGCAGCGCGAGCCGGAGTTGCTCGGTGTCGCCGTCGGAGACACCGGACTTCCCGGCACCACCGTCCCCCTGCCAGGAGGTCCGCAGCGTACGCCGACGCTCCTTCACGGCCTCGGTGAACCGCGCGGCGGCCTCCTCCAGCACATGATCGGCCTCTTCTACGGCCGTCCGCGGACCGTCGACGAATCCGGCGACGGCATGCTGGAGCCGGGTGGTGAGCTTGTCGCACTCGTCGCCCGGCAGGAGCCGGACCCCATGCGAGGGGCTGCCGGTGGTGCTCCGGGCATCCCGCCCACGCACGGTCTCACCACCGACCCCGGCGGGGCTCTCGTGCCCGGCGACGGTCACGCCGTGCCGGGTGCCGGTGCCCTTGTCGGTGCTTGGCGCGCTGTCCGTGGTCCCCTCGGTGGGCGTGACCGTACGCCCGAGAGCCGTCCGGTCCCCCGCGTCCTTGCGCTCGCGTTCACGCTCGACGTCCGCCATACCCCTCAACTCCCCTTCGCCTGCCGCTTGGTGAACGCCCATGGCGCGTGCCCGTGCTGTTTCTGGGGCGCACTCGTGTCCTGCGTACGGGACCGTTCCTCGCGATGCCCCTCGCGGTGCCCGGAGCCCGACCCGATGAGGTCGTCGAAGAGGGCCCGGGCCTCGACCATGGCCTCCCGCATCTCCTCCGTGTTGGCCCGTGCGTCGCCGTCGAGACCGGCCCCCACGCCGGCCCGCGCCGCACGGTGCACCCGCCGGTAGCCGTGCACGCGGTGCGCGTGGTGCACGGACAGGGCGGCGAACTGCTCGTCGTACTGGTCGCCCGCCGGGAAACCCCGGGCCTCGGCCAGGTCGGCGAGCAGCCGGTCCGCCTCCGCCACGGCCTCCCGGGGCGAGTCGACGAACCGTTCCTGGGCCGCCGTCCAGCGAGCCTCGAACTGCTGTAGCTGCGCGGGCTCCAAAGAGTGCTCGCGCAGGGATCCGTGCCGCTCCACGCGCTCGGTGAGCTCGCGTTCGGCGGCCTTGTCGTCCCCGTCGTGCCGGGCCACCGCCCGGTCGTACTCGGGCCCGAAGCGCCGCTTCAGGCTCCGCCCACGCTGCGGGCCACGGGCACGCAGGGACAGGACGGCCGCCACAACGAGGACGGCCACCACGATCAGGATCAAAGCGATGATCAGGCCTGTTGACATAAATCCCGGGTTGCCCCGAACCCCACCTTCAAACCGCCTCCGCACAACGACCACATACCGACAGCACGGCTGTATTGCGGGTGCGGCCCGGTGGGGGCTGGTCGCGCAGTTCCCCGCGTCCCTAAAAAGAGCTCACCTGGACGCCAGTTGTTTTGTGTGGCCGCGTACGGCGGTGAGGGGACGGGGGCGGGGGGTGTCCGCCCGCAGCGGCCGGCGTCCGTTACCCAGTACTTCTCAATCGACAGCACCGCCGGACCGAGGACGGATACCCCCCGCCCCCGGCCCCGACCCACCACCGAACCGTAGGCGCATCTTTAGGGGCGCGGGGAACTGCGCAAAACGCCCGCCCCCACCGAACCCGCACACTTATGCCCCGCTAAGCCCCTTTGGAAGCTGTTATTCCGGGGGCTTCCCACACACACCTGTGAACGCGTTCTGCATAATCTCTGGGGTTTGTGAGGGGAGGGACGAACACATGGCGGAGTCGAACGGCCACCGGTGCCCGGAGTGCGGAGCGCCCAGAGGACTCGACAACACCCCGTCCTGCGCGTGCAACCAGCGCGCATCGGACGCGCTGCGCGAAACACGCGAGGCAGAGGCGGCCGCAGCGGAGGACTTCGATCCGCTGCGCATCCGGCCGTACGTGGAGCTGGACGGCGCGCAGCCGACCGGGGACGAGACCACACCCCTCCCCAGAGTCCCGCAGCCTCCCGCGGCCGAGGAGACGATGCGGATACGGGCCGTACCCGCACCCAGCACCACCGACCTGAACCTGTCCGCACCGGACGCGGACGACAGAACCGACACCGACACCGAGCCCCGCTCGCGAACCCGCCGCCGCACCGTCCTCCTCGGCGCCGCCGCAGCCGTCGTCACCGTGGTCGCCGCCGCCGGGCTCGCCAGCGGCCTGTTCTCCTACGAGACCCCGTCACGGGACACGGCGGCCCCCCAGGACGTACGCCCGGCCGTCCCGGACACGTCCACGAACGCCCCGTCGGCCTCCGCCTCCCCGACGCCGGAGTCCGCACACCCGACGTCCGAGGCGCCCTCACCCTCCGCCGACAAGAGCCCCCCGTCCTCCCCGTCACCCTCGGCAAAGCCGTCCAGCGCATCGGCGAGCGCGTCCCGCCCGGCGGCGGACCCGTCACCCAGCGTGCCGGACAAGGCCGCGGACGCGGCCCAGGAGTCCTCCCAGGACGCGAGCGAGACGGCCCCGCCGGTGCTGAGCCGCGGCGACAAGGGCACGGAGGTCGCCGAACTCCAGGCCCGGCTGCACCAGTTGTACCTGTACAACGACACGATCAACGGCGTCTTCACGACCCAGGTCGAGGACGCGCTGCGCAACTACCAGTGGTCACGAGGGGTCAGCACGGACAACCTCGGCGTGTACGACGCGGCGACCCGCGCGAGGCTCGAGTCGGAGACGACGGAACCGTAGAGGCCGGAGGAGCCGCAGCCCGCCGTAGAGCGGCAGACGTCGAACCGCAGACGCCGCAGAACCGCAGCCTCGCAGACCCGCAGACCCGCAGACACCGTAAAACCGCAGAAGTCGTAGACCCACAAAGAGCCCCTACCCCACCCGGAGCAGAATCGCCCCGCCCCCCGCCGCCTCCACCCGCACCCGCGTCAGATCCGGCACCACCACGTCCGGCCCGTGCGCCGCGGCCCGCGGTCCGATCCCCACGACCCGCATCCCGGCCGCCCGCCCCGCCGCGATCCCCGCGCCGGAGTCCTCGAAGACCACGCAGTCCGCGGGGTCGACGCCCAGTTCCGCGGCGCCCTTGAGGAAGCCCTCCGGGTCCGGCTTGCTCGCGCCGACGGACTCCGCGGTGACCCGCACATCGGGCAGCGGGAGCCCCGCCGCGGCCATCCGGGCCGTGGAGAGGGGCACGTCGGCGGAGGTCACCAGGGCGTGCGGCAGCCCCCGCAGCGACGCGAGGAACTCCGCCGCGCCCGGTACCGGCACGACGCCGTCCATGTCGGCGGTCTCCTCGGCGAGCATGCGCGCGTTGTCCGCGTGGTTCCGCTCCACGGGCCGGTCGGGCAGCAGCAGGGCCATCGAGGCGTGCCCCTGGCGGCCGTGCACGACCTTCATCACCTCGTCGCCGTCCAGTCCGTGCCGGTCGGCCCAGCGGCGCCAGATCCGCTCGACGACGGCGTCGGAGTTGACGAGGGTGCCGTCCATGTCGAGCAGGAGGGCGCGGGCGGTGAGCACGGTCGGGGCGGCGGCCGTCATCGGCGACTCCAAACTCGTCGGGAAAGACAAGGCGGCCCCGCCCGCCGGTCAGGGAAAACGGGCGGAGGCCACTTTGTTTCTCCACGGTACAAAACCGAGACGGGTTCCCGCCACCTCCCCCGGAAACCGCCGGGAACAGTTCACCGGCCGTTCAGCTCGTCAGGCGACGGCCTCGAACAGGCTCCACACGCCCAACCCGATCATCAGCAGCGCCGCGATCTTGGTGATCAGAGCCAGCGGCACCCGCCTCATCAGGGCCTTTCCGCCGACGATGCCGAGTCCGGCGACCGCCCACAGCGCGAGCACCGCGCCGAGGCCGACGGAGAGCGGGTCGTCGTAACGGGCCGCGAGGTTCGCGGTCATGATCTGGGTCAGATCCCCGAACTCGGCGACCAGGATGAGCATGAACCCGGCCCCGGCGACCTTCCAGAAGGACTGGTTCTCCGGCTTGCGGATCTCCTCGTCGTCCCCGTCCTTCTTCAGCAGCAGCACGGCCGCGCCGCCCAGGAACAGGACGCCGGTGAGGGCCTGCACGATCTGCTGCGGCAGCAGGGTCAGCACGCTGCCCGCCGCGACGGCGAGCGCGACATGCAGGGCGAAGGCGGCGGCGACGCCCGCGAAGACGTAGGAGGCGCGGTAGCGGGTGCCCAGGACGAGGCCGGCGAGCGCGGTCTTGTCGGGCAGTTCGGCCAGGAAGACGACGCCGAACACGACGGCGGTCACGGTGAAGCTGATCAAGGGTCCTCAATCGGTCGGGGCTGCCCCACCGAGAGTGCTGAGCCTTCGCGAAAAGACACCTCGGCGCGGCAGCGCACGGTCGGTGCACTGCTCTGCCGAAGGTCTCGCTGACGGACCCCGAAAGGTCCCGCCTCCGGGCGCCGGCTCAGACGAGCTGAGCAGTATGTCGACGGTCCGGCGAAGAGCTACTCCCCTTCAACACCGTCAATCGTACGTGATCGTTTCGCCGTAAACCTTGTCGTGTCATGTACGCGTCACTAACTTCTTACCGAGCGCACACCTCCCCGCAACACGGAGTCGCGAGCATTCGAACGCCCGCGCTCCAACACCCCCACCCCGCAAGGGAGTTCGCATGCCGAAGTTCTACGCGCGTCGACGGCTCAGCATACTCGGAGCTCTCACCGCCCTCATAGCCTCCGTCGGCGTTCTCAACGGCCCGTCCGCCTCCGCCGCCCTCCCCACCCCGGTCAGCGCGGCCACGGCCCGCACCTACCTCGCCTCGCTCACCGTGGCGACGGAGAACCGCACCGGCTACGACCGGGACCTGTTCCCGACGTGGATCACCATCAGCGGCACCTGCAACACCCGTGAGTACATCCTCAAGCGGGACGGTACGAACGTCGTCACCAACTCCGCCTGCACCGCGACCAGCGGCAGCTGGTACTCCCCCTACGACGGCGCCACCTGGACCGCCGCCTCCGACCTGGACATCGACCACCTGGTCCCGCTCGCCGAGGCCTGGGACTCCGGCGCCAGCGCCTGGACCACCGCCCAGCGCCAGGCCTTCGCCAACGACATCACCCGCCCGCAGCTCATCGCGGTGACGGACAACGTCAACCAGTCCAAGAGCGACCAGGACCCGGCCGAGTGGATGCCGTCGGTCACCTCGTACCGCTGCACCTACGTCCGCGCCTGGGTCCAGGTGAAGTACTACTACGACCTCTCGGTCGACTCGGCCGAGAAGAGCGCGCTGACGAGCTACCTGTCCAGCTGCTGACCACCCTGACCAACTCGTGATCCGCGGAACCTCCCCGTTCCCCTCCGTCGTTCCGTACCGTACGGGTCGACGGAAGGGGATCAGGTGGCTGATCTGCGTCTGGGACCGCTGCTGAGGTACGTCGACGGCTCGTCCGCGACCGTGTGGGTCGAGGCGAGCCGTCCGTGCACCGCCGAGGTGCGCTGCTCGGACGGCGTCCGCGCCGAGACCCACACCTTCCAGATCGCGGGCCACTACTACGCGTTGGTGCCGCTCGACGG
This sequence comes from Streptomyces sp. NPDC047072, assembly GCF_040643855.1. NCBI lineage: Bacteria > Bacillati > Actinomycetota > Actinomycetes > Kitasatosporales > Streptomycetaceae > Streptomyces > Streptomyces sp. NPDC047072. The sequence goes on from NZ_JBEYVC010000002.1 coordinate 72,672, forward strand.
TCTCGCCCCGGACTCCGAGCGGTCCTACGAGGTGTTCCTGGACGGCACCCGCGTGTGGCCGCTGCCCGACGCCCCCTTCCCCCCGTCCGTGATCCGCACCCCCGCCGCCGACGACGCCGTCCGCGTCGCCTTCGGCTCCTGCCGCTGGGCCGCCCCGCCCGCCGGCGAGCCGGACCCCGTCGGCCCCGACGCCCTGGACACCCTCGCGGCCCGGATGGCGGCCGCGCCGGACGGCGAACGCCCGGACGTGCTCCTGCTGTTGGGCGACCAGGTCTACGCCGACGAGACCTCCCCGGCCACCCGCCGCTGGCTCGCCGCCCGCCGCGACCTGAGCGAACCGCCGGGCGACCAGGTGGCGGACTACGAGGAGTACACCCACCTGTACTACGAGTCCTGGCTCGACCCGGAGATCCGCTGGCTGCTGTCCACGGTGCCCAGTTGCATGATCTTCGACGACCACGACGTGATCGACGACTGGAACACCTCCGCCTCCTGGCTCGCCGACATGCGCGCGACCTCCTGGTGGCGCGAGCGCCTGCTGAGCGGCCTGATGTCGTACTGGGTCCACCAGCACCTCGGCAACCTCTCCCCCACCGAACTGGCCGCCGACCCGCTCTACGCCGCCGTACGCCGATCCCCGGACGGCACCGACGAGTTGCGCGCCTTCGCCTGCGGGGCCGACGCCGATCCGGCCTCCGTGCGCTGGAGTTACCGGCGCGACTTCGGCCGGGTGCGGCTGCTGATGGTGGACACCCGCGCCGCCCGTGTCCTCGACGAGGACAGCCGCGCGATGCTCGACCCCGGCGAGGCCGAGTGGCTGCGCGAGCAGGTGCTGGACGAGCCCGGTTCCTACGACCATCTCCTGCTCGGCACCTCGCTGCCCTGGCTGCTGCCGCATCTGGTGCACCACGCGGAGGAGTGGGACTCGGCGCTGTGCCGGGGTGAACGCGGGGCGCGCTGGGCCCGGTTCGGGGAGGATCTGCGGCGCAAGGCGGACCTGGAGCACTGGGCGGCGTTCCCGGCCTCCTTCGAGGCGCTGGCCGCGCTGATCGCCGAGGCGGGCTCGGGTCCCGGCGCGCCGGCGACGGTCCTGGTGCTGTCCGGGGACGTGCACCACGCGTACGTGGCCGAGGCGCGGTGGGCCACGGGCGGGCCGGACGCCCGGGTCCTCCAGCTGACCTGCTCGCCCGTCCACAACTCCGTCCCCTCCTGGATACGGTTCGGCTTCCGCTTCGGCTGGAGCGCGGTGGCCCGGGCGCTGGGACGGCGGTTCGCCGCGCACGGCCACTGCCCACCGTCCTCGGTGAACTGGCGCAAGACGAGCGGCCCTTGGTTCGGCAACCAGCTCATGACGCTGACGTTGCAAGGGCGTTCGGCGCGACTGCGGCTGGACCGGGCGCGGGAGACCGGGAAGGGCGCGGGGACGGAGCGGCTCGTGACCGTCATGGAGTCCCAACTCACCCGCGAATAAGGGGGTTTCGGGTGGTAGCCGGTCTCATGGCCCGAGTTGCCGGTGACGCACCCCACACTCTCGGCCCCGGGTCCGGCGCCCCCTTCTCCCGACGGCATGATGAGCCGGACCGTCCGCTTCCGGTGGGCGGTTCCTGCCACGCGCCCCACACGCCCGGGAGTCCCCCTCTTGCCCGCACCGACCGCGGACCACGCGCCCGTCTCCGTCGCCCTGGTCGGCGCCGGGCCCCGTGGCACCAGCGTCCTGGAACGCCTCTGCGCTTCCGCCCCCGAACTCCTCCCGCCGGGCGCCCGGTTGAGAGTCCACGTCGTCGACCCGTCCCCGCCGGGCCCCGGCCGTGTGTGGCGCACCACGCAGTCCCCCGAGCTCCTGATGAACACGGTCGCCTCGCAGGTCACCCTGTACACGGACGACAGCGTGGACTGCTCGGGACCGATACGGCGGGGGCCGAGCCTGTACGAGTGGGCGCGCGCCGAGGCGGGCGCCGGATCGGAGCCGGGACCGCCGGACGGGCCGGCCGACCGCCGGTCCGCCGACCAGCCGGAACCCGGTGAACCGGCAGCGCGTGCCGTGCCCCTCACCGCCGACCGACCGGAACCCGGTGAACCGGCTGTGTGCGCCGTGCCCCTCGCCACCGGCCGGCCGGAGCCCGGTGAACCGGCAGCGCGTGCCGTACCCCTCACCGCCGACCCGCCGGAACCCGGTGAACCGGCAGCGCGTGCCGTACCGCTCGCCGCCGGACGGCCGGAACCCGGTGGGCCGGCGGCGCGTGCCGTGCCGCTCGGCCCCGATGACTACCCCACCCGCGCGCACTACGGCCGCTACCTCGCCTGGGTGTTCGCCGAGACCGTGCGGAAGGCGCCGGGGGCGGTCGAGGTCGTCACCCACGGGGCCCGGGCCGTGCGGCTCGACGACGCCGACGACGGCACGCAGACGCTCACCCTCGACGACGGCCGCGCCCTGACCGGCCTCGCCGCCGTCGTCCTCGCGCAGGGCCACCTCCCGGTGGCCGCCGACCGTACGCAACGCCGCCTCACCGCGTATGCCGACGCCCACGGCCTGCGCCACATCCCGCCCGCCAACCCGGCCGACGTCGACCTGGCGGCCGTACGCCCCGGCGAGCCCGTGCTGTTGCGCGGTCTGGGCCTCAACTTCTTCGACCACATGGCCCTGTTGACCACCGGTCGCGGCGGTCGCTTCACCCGCACCGACCAGGGCCTGCTCTACGCCCCCTCCGGCAACGAGCCACGCCTGTACGCCGGTTCACGCCGAGGCATCCCCTATCAGGCGCGCGGCGACAACGCCAAGGGCCCCTACGGCCGCCACCTCCCCCTCGTCCTGACCGACGACGCGATCGCCCGCTTCCGCAAGCGCGCCGACAACGGCGAGGCCCCCGACTTCCTCACGGAGATATGGCCGCTGGTGGCGAAGGAGGTGGAGACGGTCTACTACGAAGTCCTCACGGGGAAACCGGAGTTCAGGGACCTCTTCCTCGCCACCGACCACCGCAGTCCCGAAGAGGCCGCCGTGCTCGACGAGTTCGGGATCGCGCACGCCGACCGCTGGTCCTGGGACCGCGTGTCACGGCCGTACGCCGGACAGGTCTTCACGGACCCGGACGGCTGGCGCGGGTGGCTGCTCGGGCACCTCCGCCGCGACGCCTCCGAGGCCGCGCTCGGCAATGTCGCGGGGCCCCTGAAGGCGGCCCTCGACGTCCTGCGCGACCTGCGCAACGAGCTGCGGCAGATCGTCGACCATGCCGGACTCGCGGGCGCCTCCCGCCGCGACCACCTGGACCGCTGGTACACCCCGCTCAACGCCTTCCTCTCCATCGGCCCGCCCCGCCGCCGCATCGAGGAGCTGACCGCCCTGATGGAGGCCGGCGTCGTGGAGGTGCTCGGCCCGCATCTTGAGGTGCGCGAGGAGGACGGCGCCTGGGTGGCGCACTCGCCCGACGTGCCCGGATCCGCCGTACGGGTGACGACCCTCGTGGAGGCGCGGCTCCCGGAACCGGACCTGCGGCACACCGCCGACGACCTGCTCGCCCGGCTGCTGAAGACGGGGCAGTGCCGGCCGCACGTCGTGGACGGGTACGAGACGGGCGGGCTGGACGTGACGAGGCGGCCGTACCGTCTGATCGACCGTCAAGGGCACGCGCACCCAAGGCGGTTCGCCTTCGGGGTGCCCACGGAGGGCGTGCATTGGGTGACCGCGGCGGGCGCCCGGCCGGGTGTGGATTCGGTCACCCTTTCGGACGCGGACGCGGTGGCCAGAGCCGCGCTACGTGCCGCTACAGCTGGGACGGAAGGGAAAGCGGAGGCAAAGCGGTGGCCAAATGTTGAACTTGCAAGCGTAGATTAGGGCCACCTAACGTGGAGTGCTCGCTCGGTTCTGTCCCCAGACCGGTCCTCACGAGGGACCGGGACACCGAAGGAGTACCCCCCACATGTCCGGACGCCTCAACAGCGCCCAGCCATACGCTCTCGGTCTCTTCCGCATCGTCGTCGGCCTGCTCTTCGCCTGCCACGGAGCGGCCTCGCTCTTCGGCGTCCTCGGCGGCGCGGGCGGCGAGGGCCTCACGGTGGAGACCGGCACCTGGCCGGGCTGGTACGCGGCCGTGATCGAACTCGTCGGCGGCACGCTCGTCCTGCTCGGCCTCGGCACCCGGGCCGCCGCTTTCATCTCCTCGGGCGCGATGGCCTACGCCTACTTCAAGGTCCACCAGCCGGGTGCGCTGTTCCCCAAGCAGAACGGCGGCGAGGGCGCGGCGATGTTCTGCTGGGCCTTCCTGCTGCTGGTCTTCACCGGTTCCGGCGCGTTCGGCCTGGACCGCGTGATCGGCCGCCGCCGCACGGCCGACCGGCGCGAGCCGGATCGGGAGCCGGTGGCCGTCTGACCAGTTGTTTTATTGGTGCGTACGGTGCCCTCCCCCGGGTGCGCGGGGGAGGGCACCGGTGCGTTCATCGGTGCGTTCAGGAGGTCCAGCCGAAGGGGACCGTGAAGCAGGCCACGCGGGTGCCGTGGGTGCCGGGCATGTCGTGCAGAACGACCGAGGACGCCTCGCCCCGCCGGAAACCCCAGTCGTGGCGCGCGCTCGCCTCGCCGGAGCCGTCGGTGTCCGGGGTGACGTCGAGCCAGACCTCGTTGTCGGCGTTGACGTCCGCCGGGTCGGTGGAGGGCCGGTGCTGGTAGTGGCCGCCCGCGGCCGCCGGGTCCGCGGCGCACGGCTTCTGGTGCACATGGACGCCGTACGCGTGACCGGGCACCAGCCCGCGCACCCGCAGCCGTACGGTCGTCGCCCCCAGCTCCTCGGTCCGCTGGGTCACCTCGATCCAGGCGGCCGCCGGGACGAGATCCATGTCGTACGTCACCGCCGCCGAGGGCACGAAGGCGGTGGGCGGGGCGAACCGGGCGTCGGTGCGCATCGAGTAGCCGCCGTGGTCGCTGACGAGGAGGGCCGCCACCAGGGCACCCGTGCATATACCTGACACCATGCTCCGCACGCTACGGTCCCGGCACCCCGCCCGCCCCCGGACAGCGGCACCCGGGTGAACATGGCGCGGGAATCCCATGAGCCCCCCGTGAACGTCCTGTCACACCCCCGGCGTACGCTGTATGGCTGTCACGGGGGAGTTCGGGGAGTCGCGTTGTTGGAACAGATGGGGTCGCTGACCGGCAGCCCATGGATCTACGCCATGGTCGCGCTGTCGGTGCTCCTCGACGTGTTCGTACCGCTGCTGCCGAGCGGTGTCCTCGTCATCACGGCCGCGACGGCGGCGGCCGCGGGCAGTGCGGCGACCGGGCAGGTGCCGCACGAGGTGCCCGACGTGCTGGCCCTGATCCTGTGCGCCACCACCGCGTCCGTCCTCGGTGACTTCGCCGCCTACCGCCTGGCGTGGCGGGGCGGCGCGCGGCTGGACCGGGCCATCGCCCGCTCCCGTCGGCTGACGGTCGCGCAGGAACGTCTCGGCGGGGCGCTGGCGGCGGGTGGCGGGGCGCTGGTGGTGCTGGCGCGGTTCGCCCCGGCCGGACGCTCCGTCGTGTCCCTCCTCGCCGGCGCGGCCCACCGCCGGGTCCGCGACTTCCTCCCCTGGTCCGCGCTCGCGGGGCTCTCCTGGGCGGCGTACAGCGTCGCCCTCGGGTACTTCGGCGCGCACTGGCTGGGGGCGACGTGGGTGGCTACGGCCGTGTCGGTGGCGGCGCTGTTCGGAGCCGGGGCGGGGGCGGCGTATGTGATGAGGCGGCGGCCGGTGGAGACGGTGGCGTAACGTCACGCGGACTTTCTCGTCCCCCTGACCTCCAGGCCCGCCAGCAAATCCGCCGTCGCCTCCGCGATCACCTCCACCGCTCTGTCGAACACCTCTTGGTTGTGGGCGGCCGGGGCCCGGAAGCCCGAGACCTTGCGGACGTACTGGAGGGCGGCGGCCCGGATGTCCTCCGGGGTCGCTTCCTCGGGGAGTACGGGTGGACGGAGAGTCTTGATGCTGCGGCACATGCGTCCAGTGTCCTCCCGCCCACTGACAATCAGACGGCCGTGAGCACGATCTTGCCCTGGATGTGGCCTCGCGCGGCCCGCTCGTGTGCGGCTCGGGCCTCCGCGAGCGGGAACGTGCCGTCGATCGCGACCCGTACCGCGCCCGCGTCGAGCAGGCGCCCCAGTTCGGCGAGCTGCGCCCCGTTCGAGCGGACCTGAGTGCCCGAGACCGTGACGCCCAGCCGCGCGACCTCCTCGTCGTCGTACGCGCCGAAGAACACGGGGAACAGCGCGCCGCCCCGCTTCAGCGTGCGCAGGAAGCGCGCGCTGTCGCGGCCGCCGACGGTGTCGAGGACGAGGTCGACGTCGCGGACGAGGTCCTCGGGGCGCTCCTTGGTGTAGTCGACGAAGTCGTCGGCGCCGAGGTCCCGCAGGAACGACTCGTGCGCCCCCGACGCCACCGCGATCACCCGCGCGCCCTTCCCCTTCGCCAGCTGGAGCGCGAAGTGCCCGACACCGCCCGCCGCGCCGTTGACGAGCACGGTGATGCCGGGGCCGAGGGCCACCGGGCGGTGCCGCGCCTCCTGGAAGGGCGAGGGGTGATCGTGCCCGAGCTCGATCAGGAACTGCCACGCCGTCAGCCCGGCCATGGGCGCCCCGGCCGCGTGCACATGGTCGACGCCGGCCGGTTTGCGGGCGAGGTCCGACGCGGGGGCGGCCACGTACTCCGCGTAGGCGCTGCCGTCGAAGCTGGGGAAGCGCAGGAGGCCGAAGACCTCGTCGCCGACGGACAGGTCGGTGACGTCCGGGGCGACGGCCTCGACGACCCCCGACACGTCCGTCCCCGGAATCACCGGCAGGTCGAACGTCGGCCGGGTCTCCGGAGGGATGTTGGTCAGCCCGTCGCGCAGGTACCAGTCCGGGGGATTCACGCCGACGGCGTGCACCCGGACGAGCACCTCGCCGGGCCCCGGATCGGGGATCGGCACCTCTTCGTGGCGCAACACCTCGGGGCCGCCGTGCTCGTGCAGCCGGACCGCCCTCATCGTGTGTGTCGGCATCGTTCTCTCCCGCCCTGCCAGGGGATACGCTGATTCGGATCAGCGATCCAGATTATCCGGATCACTGATCCGAATATATGGACCAGTGATCCGGTTAGTCAAGAGGGACAGATGCGGGCCGACGCCAGGAAGAACCACGACCAGTTGCTCGCCGTCGCGGGCACCGTCATCACCGAGCAGGGTGTCGACGCGTCGATGCGCGACATCGCACGCCGGGCCGACGTGGGGCTCGCCACGCTGCTGCGCCACTTCCCGACCCGGGAGGCGCTGTTCGAGGCCCTGCTCCGCACGAGCTTCGACGAACTCGCGGTGACGGCAAGCGAGTTCGAGGCGTCAAAGGCGTCCGACGAGGCGCTGGTGGCATGGCTGCGCGACTTCGTCGCCTGTGCGCACAACTACCGCGGTGTGGTGGCGCTGATGGTGGCCGCCATCGAGGATCCGGAGTCCGCGCTGCACGCCTCCTGCGTCTCGATGCGCGCGGCCGGCGCCCGCCTCCTCGCCCGCGCCCAGGCCGAGGGCAAGGCGCGCACCGACATCGACGGCACCGACCTGTACGCCCTGGCGGGGTCACTGGCCTGGCTGAGCGACCAGCCCGCCCTCGCCCCGCGCGCCGACCGCCTCTTCGACGTGGTCGCGAGCGCGATCCTCACGGGCGACTGAAGCCGTCCTGCCATTTGGACGGTGATTCCGCCATATGGACCGGCGGTTCCGTCGCCCCTGCCGTGGTGCCATGATCGCCCCGAGGCGGCCACCGAACCCCGGGGCCGACCGACGAGAGGAACTGCCCGTCATGGCACACGACTTGACGCACGACCCGCTCACCGTGGCCGTCCTCGGTCCCGGCGGCACCGGTGGCCTGCTCGCCGCCCTGCTGGCCCGGGCCGGACACCGGGTGATCTGCCTGGCGGGCGAGGACACCGCGCACACCCTGCGCACGAGCGGCATCCGGTTCGCCAGCGGTGTCTACGGTGACTTCACCACCCCCGTCGAGGCGGACACCGAGCTGCGCGAGCCGGTCGACGTGTGTGTGATCGCCGTCAAGCACACCTCCCTCGCCGCCGCCCTCGACCGCGTCCCGCCCAAGGCCCTGAGCGACGGCCTGGTCGTACCCCTCCTGAACGGCGTGGAGCACCCCGCGACCCTGCGCGCCCGCTACCGCCCGGACCGCGTCGCCCCCGCCGTGATCCGCGTCGAGTCGACCCGGGTGGCACCGGGCGTGATCGAGCACGGCAGCCCGTTCGCCGAGATCGACCTGACCGGCGACGACGTACCCCGCGAGCGCCTCGACGCGCTGGCCGGGGCCCTCACCGCGGCGGGTCCCCCCACCCGTGTCCTGGGCGACGAGTCGGCGGCGCTGTGGGCCAAGATGTCGTTCCTCGCGCCCTTCGCCCTCCTGACCACGCTCCACGGCCTCCCCCTCGGAGAGGTCCGCACCCGCCACCGCGAGGAACTGACCGCCCTGGTCGAGGAGACCACCGCCGTCAGCGCCGCGAGCGGCGGCCCCTCCGACCCGGCCCAGGCCCTCGCCCGCTACGACGCCTTCCCGCCGCAGACCAAATCGTCGATGCAGCGCGACGCGGAGGCCGGCCGCCCGCTCGAACTGGACGCGATCGGCGGGGCGTTGCTGAGGGCGGCGGAGCGGCACGGGCTGCGGACGCCGGTGGTCGCGCGCGTCGTACGGGAGTTGGGGACGAGGACCTCCTGACGGCGTCCGGGACTCCGAGGCGCGCCGCGCGCGTGCCTCACCCCTCGCCGTCGACCAGGTCGTACCGCCAGTCGTTCGACGTGAGCCAGTGACCCTTCGGGTACTCGAACTCGTACTCCCCGAGCAGGGTGAACCCGGCCCGTCGGCATACGGAGTTGGACGCCCGGTGCGTCACGCTCGGGAAGGCGTGCAGATACCGGTGCCGGCCGGTCTCCCGCGCGGCCACCACGACCGCGCGGGCGGCCTGCGCTGCGAGCCCCCGTCCCTGGAACTCGGGCAGGATCCCCCACCCGGTCTCCCATATGGACTCGCCCTGCCACTCCCGCTCCCAGAACCCCACCGAGCCGACGGTCTCCCCGCCGTCCGCCAGCGTGACCCGGTACATGGTCCCCGAGTCCAGCCGGAGATACCGCCGATGCCGGTCGGCGAGCTTCTCCGGGCTCTCGGGGCCGCCGACGTACGCGGTCATCTCAGGGCTGTTCGTCCGCTCCAGCAGCCAGAAGTCGCCCTCGCCCCAGGGCACCAGCAGCACCCGCTCCGCGTCCACGCCGTCCACGCCCGCCCCCGTCCCGTCCGTCTCCATGCCCGCCACAGTAGGCGCAGGGTCTGACAACGGCCCTCGGCGCTACGTCAGCACGCCGAACACCATCGCCCCGCCGACGAACAGCCAGAAGAGGCCTCCGACGATCAGCACGAGGACCCGGCCCACCACGAAGGGCAGCCAGTCCGCGTGCGCGGCCCCCACCCGCCCGCCCGGGTCGTAGGCGAGCTGGATCCGCTGGAGCGAGCGCTTGCAGGTGTACCGGTGGGTCTCCCCCTCGGCGTCGGTGTAGACGTACACCGTCTTCTTGCCGTCCTTCCCGACCGCCTCCGCGAGCACGGTGATCCCGCGCCGGCTCAGCACGATCCGCCGGACGACCTCGGAGATCCCCGTCAGGGGCATGATGATTCCGGCCAGCAGCGGAAGCAGCCCGAGGAGCACCCCGAGAACCCGGGAGCCGTGGTTGAGGGCGACCCAGACGACGTACCCGACGTAGCCGAGCGCCAGCGCGCCCAGCCCGGCCATGGACGCGTAGAGGAACCAGTCCCGCGTGGGCTCCGCCTCCGTGACGACGGCGGCGCCCTCCGGATCCCGTTCCCTCGGCAGTACGGCGGTCAGCGCGCCGGCGAAGGCGGCGGTGGCCGTCGGATTCCCGCCCTCGACCCGATGCGCCGAACCGTCCGCCAGCTCGATCTCCAGCACCCGCTCCCCCACGGTCCGCACCTCACGGACCGCCCGGAACGGAATCTCCACCTGCTGACCCGACCGTTCGACACGGACCTTGCCGGAGTCGAACCGCGCGGACACCCCGCGCCCGTTGAGCACCATGGACATGATCACAGGACTTCCGAACCGGCCCGATGGTTGCCCCGCGCGGGAGGTCCTCAGGCGTCGAAGTGGCGGCGAGCCGTCTCGACGTGGCCGAAGTACCGGTGGGTCCAGGCGCACAGGGCGTCGACCGCGGCCCGCAGGGCCTGCCCCGCCTCGGTGAGCGTGTACTCGACCCGCGGCGGCACGGTGGGATGCACCGTCCGCTCGACCAGGCCGTTGCGCTCCAGCATGCGCAGGTTCTGGGTGAGCATCTTGTGGCTGATCCCCTCGACCTCGTTCCGCAGCTGTGTGAAGCGCAGGGTGCGGTCGCCGAGCATCTCGATGATCAGGAGCGCCCACTTGTTGGCGACGTCCGAGAAGATCTCCCGCCCCAGGGAGTCCGCGCGCCTGAGATCCGCCTCGGGGATGAGGGGGCCGTTGAGCTGTGTGGTCACCATCGGGTTCCCCAGTCACTGAAAAGTGCGTTCTTCCATGTCAGCGCTCACTCTCCTACGGTTTCCCAGTAACCACAAGAGAGCGAACAAGGAGACCGACCCCATGGCCATCACCCTGGTGAACCCCGAAGGACTGCCCCAGATCGACGTCTACCGGCAGGTGTCGGTCGCGTCCGGCTCGAAGCTCGTCTTCGTCGCAGGACAGGTCTCCTGGGACGGAGACGGGGCCACGGTCGGCGAAGGCGACCTCACGGCCCAGGTCGAACAGTCCTACGTCAACGTCGGCACGGCCCTCGCCGGGGTCGGCGGTTCCTTCGACGATGTGGCGAAACTGACCTTCCACGTCGTCGACTGGACCCCCGACAAGATGCCCGCCCTGCTGGAGGGGGTCTCCCGGGCGGCCGCGCGACTGAAGACCACCGCGGCGCCTCCGGTCACCCTGCTGGGTGTCGCGGCACTCGACACCCCCGAGCATCTCGTCGAGATCGAGGCCACCGCGGTCCTCGACTGACCACCCCCCTGCGCCCGTTGGGCACACCCTTTCGCATGAACCCTCGGAAGCCACTCGCCACCCAAAATCGAACAGGCGTAGCATTGTGCCGTGGCTAAGACCTATGACTTTCCGAGTGACCTCCTCGCCGGTCAGGAGGAGCTGCATCAGGTCCGGTCCGAGCTGTCGGCCCTGCTCAAGCGGCTCCCCTGGTCGGTCGCGCCCCTGGACGCCTTCAGCGACGACAACGGCTGGCGCAAGGTGGAACGCCCCGCCTCCCCCGGCTGGACCCCCGACGAACAGGCCGAGGTCGAGAAGCTCCGCCGCCGCGAGCACGAACTCGCGGTCTTCGTCACCACCCACCGCTTCTGGGCCGAGGTGGCCGCACCGGAGCGCGTGGACGCCCGCTCCGGCCTCAAGCACGCGCGGGAGAGGGTCGCCGACTGAACGCGAGAAGACCCCGGCCGTGATCGGCCGGGGTCTTCTGACGGTGTGGGCGCGGACGGTTTCGAACCGCCGACATCCTGCTTGTAAGGCAGGCGCTCTACCCCTGAGCTACGCACCCGAGAACGAGTCGACAGCCTACCTTGCCAAAGGCGGTGCCCCGCAAACCCTTACCTGCGGTTCCGTCGGACTCGGGGTCGGACTCGGGGTCGGTACGGGGGAAAACCCCACCCCGAATCAGGGAGCGGCCCGGATCCCCCGCGGGGCGGCGGGTCCGTAGCGTCGGAGTGTGCCGCCGGGTGGCCGGGGCGCACACCAAAAGACGCAGGGGGAGATTCGTCATGGCCCGTACCACGCCCGTCCGTGCCGCCGTCGCGGCCGGGGTCGTCGCGCTCGTCGTCGTGGGGGCCACCGCCTGCGGTGCCTCCGCCGGAGACGACAAGCATCCCGACCACCGTTCCTTCGCCCTCCAGGGCCGCACCCTGACCATCGACTCGGACGACTCCGCGCTGGAGATAGTCGCCGCCGATGCGAACAAGTCGGGCACGATCGAGGTGACCCGCTGGTTCCAGGGCTCGGTGGCCCTCGGCGAGGACCCCGAGGTCACCTGGTCGATGAAGGACGACCGGCTGACGCTGCGCATGAAGTGCAGCGGTGTCGTCGCCGACTGCGCGGCCAAGCACCGGATCGAGGTGCCCCGGGACATCGCGGTGAAGGTGGAGGACGGCGACGGAAGCGTGCGGGCGCGGGGGTTCACCCAGCCCCTGGACATCCGTACGGGCGACGGCTCGGTCCGGGTCACCGACTCCGAGGGCCCCCTGAAGCTGCGCACCGGCGACGGATCCATCCGCGCGGAGGTCGGCTCCCGCCAGGTCGCCGCCCACACCGGCGACGGCTCGGTCAACCTCCAACTGACCGCCGTACCGGACCGGGTGGAGACCCTGAGCGGCGACGGCTCGGTGACGATCGCGCTGCCGAAGGCCACCTACCGCGTGGACACCAAGACGGGTGACGGCTCCGTCGACGTGTCCGTGCCCCGGTCCGACGCCAGCGACCACGTGGTGTCCGCCCGCAGCGGAGACGGCAAAGTCACGGTCCGGACCGCGAACTGACCGGCCCGTGTGTTCGTCCCTCACCGGTGGGAGAATGACATCGGGCCGGACGGAACACAGCACGGGAGAGGGATGTGACGGCGACACCACAGCAGCCGCACTCGTCGTCGTCATCGGTGCCGCACGCGACCCGCCGGTCGCTCCGGGACACCCTCACCCTCCTCGCCCTCCCCCTCGTCGTCGCCCTCGCGCTGCCGGCCTCCTTCGCCGGCGGCGGCACCCGGCGCTGGTTCGGCGGACGGGCGGAGAGCCAGCGGGCCGAGGCGCAGGCCGCGAAGGACGACGCGGCGGCCGCGTTCTACGAACTGGACACCGCCCAGCGGGATCTGCGGATCTCGATAGAGACCATCACGGCGGTCGACGACTCGCCCGGGGCCCGGCGCGCGGTCGCCGAGTTCGAGGCGATCGGCCGGAGGATCGACGAGGTCAGCCGTCAGTACATCGAGGCCGTCGACGCCCATGACCTGGACCGGGACGACCTGGAGGCCTCGGTCGCGGCGCAGGCCCGTACGGCCCTGACCCGGGCCAAGGACGAGCTGGCGAACGTCAAGCGGGAGCTGGACCGGTTCGGGGACGGCCTCGGGCCGCTGCTCGGCAAGGCCGAGACCCAGCTGGCCCGCCTGGCACCGGCCGTCGAGCGCGCCCGGCAGGGGCTGCTGGCCGCCTCCAACGCCCTGGACGCCGTACGGGAGTCGGGGCTGAAGGCGGACGACCTCGCGGCCCGGCTCGCCGCGCTCGGGCCGGAGCTGACCCGGCTGAACCAGGGCGCGGGGCAGCACGGCGTACCGCAGACGCTGGAGCGGGCGGAGCGGGTCGCGCGGGAAGCCGGGGCGATCCGGGCGGAGGCCGAGCGGCTGCCGGAGAAGGCGGCGGAGATCGACCACCGGCTGGTGTCGCTGCGGACCCGGGCCGAGGCACTGACCACGCGCGCGGGGCAGGTCGAGCCGGTGCTGAGCGAGTTGCGGCGGCGGTTCGCGGCCGCGTGCTGGCAGGACCTCCAGCATGTGCCGGACCAGGCCGCGCGGAACGTGACGCAGGCCGAGCAGAAGCTCAGGGAGGCACGGGCCGCGCGGGACGAGCAGCGCTGGCCGGACGCGACGGCGCTGCTGTCGACGGTGCGGGCGCTGCTCAACACCACCGACGAGGCGGTCTCGGCCGCCGGCGACCGGCTGCGGCGGCTGAACGCCGTACAGAAGGATCCGCAGCAGGAGATCGACCGCACCCGGTTCGCGATCCGGGACGCCCAGCGGCTGGCCATGACCGGCCGCACCACCCCCGACCCGCGGCACGCGCGTCCGCTGGACGACTCGGTGGCCCGCCTGGACCGCGCGATCACCACACTGGAGGGCCGCCACCCCGACTACTGGCACTTCCTCACGGAGACGGAAGCGGTACGCCAGTCGGTGGCGAGGGTGGTCTCGGAGATCAGAGCGGAACGCGGCGGCGGCCACTGAGGTATCGCTGGATCAGCCTTCGACTCGGGCCGCCACCAGCGCGATGTCGTCCTCCGGGGTGTGTGGTGCCACCTGGGTCAGGACGTGGTCGAGGAGTTCGTCCGGGGTGGGGGACGTGAGCGCGCCGATGCGGGTGAGGCGGGCCAGGGACGCGTCGATGTCCTCGTGGCGGCGTTCGATCAGGCCGTCGGTGTAGAGGAGCAGCGTGTGTCCGGGCGGGTGGAGCCCGGCGACCGTCTCGTAGCAGCGGTGCCCGGCACCCAGCGGCGGCCCCGGCGGCACCGGCACCGCCTCGGCCCGCCCGTCGGGCGCGAACACGACCGGCGGCAGGTGTCCCGCGCTGGCGAGCGCGCACAGGCCCCGCCGGGGGTCGGCGATGGCGACGACACAGGTCGCGGGCCGTTCCTCACCGGTGGCGCTGAGCAGTTCGTCCAGCTCGCACAGGATGCGCCCGGGGTCGTTCTCCCGGGACGCGGCGACCCGCAGCATGGCCTGGTAACGGCTCATCGCGACGGCCGCGTCCAGCCCGTGCCCCATCACGTCGCCGACGGCGAGCAGGGTCCGCCCGTCGTCGAGCGCGACCGTCTCGTACCAGTCGCCGCCGACGAGCGCGTCCTGCCCGGCGGGCCGGTACCGGTAGGCGACCTCGAGGCCGTCGCGGGGACGGCCGGGGTCGGAGAGGAGCGCCCGCTGGAACTGCACGACGGTGTTGTGCTCGGTGGTGTAGCGGCGGGCGTTGTCGAGGCTGATCGCGGCCCGCTGGGCGAGGTCCTGGGCGATCAGGGCGTCGGTCTCGCCGAACAGCGGGGAGTCGCCGGCCCGGATCATGCTGACCGTGCCGATGTCCTGGCCGCGCGCGGTGAGCGGCACGATCAGCGCGGAGTGCATGCCCGCCGCGCGCAGCTCGGTGACCCGGTTCTCGGTGGTGGCGAGCCGGCCGAACTCCTCGTCGTCGGGAAGGTTGACGATGACAGGCCGGCCGCTGACCAGGCAGTCGGCGACCAGGTGCTCCGGCAGATAGCTGACGTACTCGTCGCGCCGGCCCAGCCGCCGTTGCAGGGGTTCCAGCTCGGGCGCGGCGGCCTCGGCAGCCCTGCGCAGCCGGACCGAGCCGTCCCGGGCCACCCGGACCGTGCCGGGCTCGGGCAGGACGTCCACGGCGACCGCGTCACCGAGCCGCTCGGCGAGGAAGACGGCCAGTTCGGAGCAGGTGGTGTCCATGTCGAGGGTGGTGCCGATGCGGGTGGCGGCCTCGTCGAGGAGGGCGAGGCGTTCGCGTACCCGCTCCAGTTCCCGGTGCTGCTGCCGGTCGGCGGAGATCTCCAGCAGGACGCCGACGATCCCGAGGATCTCGCCCTCGTGTTCGAGCCGGTGGTAGGCGCCGTGCCAGTAGCGGCGCTCCAGCGGTGAGTCGGCGCGGGTGTGGCCGCTGGAGACGGACTCGCGCGCGATGCCGTCGGCGAGGACGGCGCGCAGGACGTCGTCGCGGGCGTCCACGTCGGGCACCACCTCGGCGACCGTGCGGCCGACGTGCTCCTCGGCGGGCAGGCCGTTCATCCGGGCGAGGGTGGGGTTGACGTACAGGTAGCGCAGCTCGGTGTCGAGGACCCCGACGGCCGCCGCGGTCCCGTCGAGGATCTGCCGCAGCACCTCGCGCAGCGGCGGCGACGACTTCTCCCAGAGCACCGGACACGACTCCTGTCGACCCGTTTTCTCCCAGCATCAGACCATGAGGGGGCGGGAGCCGCACCCCGAGCCCGGGCCGCCCCTTAACCTGGAGGCATGCCTCGCTACGAGTACCGCTGCCGGACCTGCGGCGACACGTTCGAACTGAGCCGTCCCATGGCGGAGTCCGCCGCCCCGGCGACCTGCCCCACGGGCCACGACGACACGGTGAAGCTGCTGTCGACGGTGGCGGTGGGCGGCACGGCGAGCGCGCCCTCGGCCCCGGCCCCCAAGGCGGGCGGCGGCTGCTGTGGGGGCGGCTGCTGTAGCTGAGCCCCTCTTTCAGGCTCCCTTCAGGTGGGCGTCCGTAGCGTGGGCCCATGTCAGCCATCGACTGGGTCAACGGCCTCATGGACACGCTCGGCGCCCCCGGCGCCGGGATCGCCATCGCCCTGGAGAACCTCTTCCCGCCCCTCCCGAGCGAGGCGATCCTGCCGCTCGCGGGCTTCGCGGCGAGCACCGGCCGGATGAGCCTGGTCGCCGTGCTGCTGTGGACGACGGCGGGCTCGGTGGTCGGCGCCCTCGCGCTCTACGGCGTCGGCGCGCTCCTCGGCCGGGACCGCACGGTGGCGCTGGCGGCCCGGCTGCCGCTCGTCAGGGCGACGGACATCGAGCGGACCGAGGCGTGGTTCCTGCGGCACGGCACCAAGGCGGTCTTCTTCGGCCGGATGATCCCGGTCTTCCGCAGCCTGATCTCGGTCCCGGCCGGCGTCGAACGCATGCCGCTGCCGCTCTTCCTCACCCTCACCACCCTGGGCAGCGCCCTGTGGAACACCGCGTTCGTGCTCGCGGGCCACGCCCTGGGCGCCAACTGGAGCGAGGTCACCGACCTGGTGTCGGCGTACTCGAAGGTGGTCCTGGCGGCCGCCGCCCTCGCGGTCGTCGCGTTCGTCGTCGTACGACTACGGCGGCGCCCGGCATCCCCCGCGCAGGCGCCCGCCCCCACCCGCGCTACCGGCGGGACGCCCTCAGGAACTCCCGGAGAATCCGCTCCCCCGCCAGCACCCCCCGCTCGGGCAGCGCGGTGATCGCCGGTGCCGTGAAGCCCTCGTCGGCCAGCTCCCCGTGTCCCGGGCGCCAGCCCCGGTCGGCGGCGAGCAGCAGGTCGGCGTCGAGCAGGGAGTCCCCGGCGGCAAGGGTGAGGTCGGCGCCGGTGCGGCGGGCCACCTCGCGCATGGCGGCGCTCTTGGTGAGCGGCTTCGGGACGGCGTAGATCTTGCGGCCCTGCAAGGACACCGTCCAGCCGCGGTCCTCCGCCCACACGGCGAGTTCCTTCACCCAGTCCTCGGGCAGCAGTTCGCGCTCGACGACGAGATAGGCGAAGAGGTCCTCGGCGATCCGGTGCTTGCGCACCCACAACGGGTCGGCCGTGTCCTGGAGATGGGCGCGGATCTCCTCCAGCGGCGCACACTCGTCGGCGAGCCGCGCGGTCACCCGCGCGTGCCAGTCGCGGTCGGTGACACCGTCGACGAGCAGATGGCCGCCGTTGGCGCAGATCGCGTAAGTCGGGGCGGGGCCGGGCAGGTTGATGCGCTGGTACTGCTTGCGGGTGCGGGTCGTCGTCGGCACGAAGACCGCCGTGTCGCCGAGTTCGGAGAGCAGTCCGGCCGCGGTCTCCGTCATGTACGAAAGCGGTCTGCTCTCGTGCACCTCGACGCAGAGCAGCCGGGGCGCCCGCGGGTCGGGCATGGTGAGCGCGAGGGCGGCGGCGGAGTAGATGAGCGTACGGTCGAGGTCGCTGGCGACCAGCACCGGAGCGGGCATCAGACACCCACCGCCCTGCCGTCGGCACCGGTCGCGCCCCGCGTGTACTTGGGGTGGATCAACCCCACGCAGGTGTACGGGAGTTCGGCGACCTCTTCCACCGGGACACCTCTCTGCTCGGCCAACAGGCGTACGTGGTCCAGGTCGGCGCCCGCCCCGGCCCGCGCCAGGATCTTCCAGGGCACCCGGCGCAGCAGCACCCGGGTGGTCTCGCCGACGCCCGGCTTGACGAGGTTGACGTCGTGGATGCCGTACTCCTCACTGATGCGTTCGACGGCCGCCCAGCCCTCCCAGGTGGGCTCGCGGTCACCGGCCAGCAGTTCCTTCACGGTGTCGTCAACGGCCTCCACGACCTCGGGGAAACGGGCCGCGACGGCGTCCAGGAAGTCCACCGACACGTCCGCGCCCGCGAGTTCGCGGTAGAACTTCGCGCCGTGGAAGTCGTCCGGGCCGACCAGGTCCGCGCGCAGGACGGTCCGCGAGATCAGGCCGGACACCGTGGAGTTGAGGCAGGCGGAGGGGATGAGGAAGTCCTCCCGGGTGCCGTACGTGCGCACGCAGGAGCCGGGGTCGGCGAGTACGGCGATCTCCGGGTCGAATCCGGTGGCGCCGCCGTCGGCCTCGAACTCCTTGACGGCGTCGGCGAGTTCACGGGTGATCGCGCCCTTGCCGGTCCAGCCGTCGACGAACACGACGTCGGCGGGGTCGTGGTGGGCGGCCAGCCAGCGCAGGGCGTTGGCGTCGATACCGCGGCCGCGGACGATGGAGACCGCGTAGTGGGGCAGGTCGAGGCCGTGGCGGAACCGCGCCCAGCGGCGCATCAGCACGCCGACGGGGGTGCCGGCACGGGCGAGCGAGACGAGGACGGGCCTCGGTGACCGCTCGGCCAGCACGAGTTCGGTGACGGCGCCGACCGCCTGCGCGAGCCTCGCGGAAGAGGTCTTCAGCGCCGCCTGGAACAGCTCCTGGTACTGCTCGCTCGGCTGGTACTCCACCGGCAGCGACTCCGCGTAGTGCGCGCCGCCGCTCTGGATGGCCTCCTCGCGCTCCTCGGTCGGCGCCTCCAGAGTGACGTCCGAGAGATCCTGGAGCAGCCAGCCGACGTCCTCCGGGGCGTACGAGGAGAAGGCGGGGCCGCGGAGGGGCTCGGGGAGCATGGGGGGCCTTTCGGGGGTGTAACTGGGGATCACGGCGAGGACCACGTGCGGGGTGTGCGCGGCCAGCTGCGCCAACAGGCCGTCCGGGGAGTGGAGTTCGGGGGTGTCGGCGGTGTCGTCCACGACGGCGACGACGGTGTCGAAACCGGCGCCCGCGATGTTGTAGGCGTAGCGGTCGCCGGGGCCGTCGGCGGGGGTGTCGTGGGCGGGGAAGGTGAGGCGGGTGCGGATCGCGTAGCCCGCGTCGTCCACCGCGAGGACGGGTGAGCGGGTGGTCGTGGAGTAGGTGACCTCGATGCCTTGAGCCACCTGTTCGAGTTCTCGGGCGAGGCGGAGGGGGGCGTACATCAGCTCTTCGAAGCCGAGGATGTGAACGCGGGTCGCGTCTGCCGGGAGGGCTTCTGCCAGGCGGGCGGCCATCGTGGGGAGGGCGGATTCCAGGCGTATTCGGTGCGTCGGAGTGAAGCCGTGGCGTCCTCCGTCGGGGAGGTTTCGGGGCCACAGCAGGTCGACACGGTTGATGGCCGGGTGCGGGTGGTTCGTGGCTGGTCGCGCAGTTCCCCGCGCCCCTGGGTGGGTGTCCTCGAACCTTGCTACAAGGGCCTGGCCCTTTTCCAGGACGCCCTCCGGGAGGTTTACGGTGCCCGATGCCGCTGTCACCAGGTCGACCCTCGCGGCTATCTCCCGGGCGAAGTCGTCGAGGCGCCCGGCATCGACCGGAGAGCGCATGTCCACCAACGCCACCACCACGTACCGCCGGCGCGGATACCGGGCGTGAAGATCCCTGATCGTGTTCAGGATCGTGTTGCCCGTCGAGAACTCGTCGTCGACCAGGACCAGCGGGCCCTCGCCGGCCAGCAGGCCCGGATCCTCCGGGAGCAGCAGATGGGACGTGGCGTGGGAGTGGGACTCCTCGAAGCCGCCCGCCGGGGTGATGCCCGGGATCGGGCGGCGGGTGGAGTGGAGGTAGGGGGCCAGGGCGATGCCGTCGGCGACCGAGTGGCCGAGGCCCGTCGCCGTCTCCGCGTAGCCCAGGACGACCGCCCGGGCCGCCTCCGCGTCGCCGAGCAGGTCGCGGACGCGTCGGCCCAGGGCGAAGCCGTGGCCGTAGACCACCGAGGGCGACTGCGGTACGTGCTTGCCGAGGACGTTGGAGACCAGGAGGTGGGCCCGCTTGGGGTTGCGGCGCAGGGCCAGGCCCAGGAGGTCGGTCAGGCTGTCGTCGCCCACCAGTTCGACGCCGAGCCGCTCGGCGACCCAGGTGCCGGACCAGACCCCGTCGTTCACTGCCTTGTTCATGCGTCCCTTGGTGTTCACTGATGATCAGCCGGAAGCCCCGCGGCCAGCAGCTCCACGAAGCCGATGTCCTCGTTGGCCACCCCGAAGACCTCGGCGCGCAGCAGGGTGCGCTCGGCCCAGGCGCGGTGCGGCTTCACCTCGTTCATCTTGTTCGTGTACTGCGACCTCAGCACGCCCCCGCCGCAGCGCTCGGGCCGCAGGATGTCCTGGGCGTCGCTGAACTCCTCGTGGCTGACCACGGACAGCGCGTGCACGGGCAGGACGTGGGAGGGGTGGATGCAGGTCTTGCCGAGCAGGCCGTTGGCCTGGTCGAGGGTGATCTCGCGCAGCAGGCCGTCCATGGCGTGCTCGATGAGGGCCTCGCGCAGCTCCTCGGCCTGGCCCTCCAGGAAGGGGCTGCGGCGCAGCTGCGGCTTGAACATGCGCTCCTGGACGCGGAAGTACTCCCAGACGGGTCCGGTGACGGTGAAGCCGGTGCCGTCGGCGCGGCCCAGCATGTTGACCACGTCGGCGATCACGGAGGCGACGATCTGGACGTCCCACGCGGTCATGTCGGGGGCTCTGCGCAGGCCGTAGGAGGAACAGAAGTCGGTGACGCCCAGGCGCAGCGCCAGGACCCGGTCGCGGTACTTGTCGACCGCGCGGGCGATGCCCTCCAGGGTTTCTACGCGCGTCTCCCGGTACATCAGCTCGGGCGACTCCAGCACCGGCATGGCGAACATCCGGCGCCCGCTGACCGCCTCGGCGCCCGAGAGGGCCTCCAGGAAGGGGATGCCGCGCTCCTCGGTGAACTTCGGGAGCACGAAGCCGGAGAGCAGGCGCACGGCCGGTCCGAGGCGTCGTACGAGATCGGGGATCTGCTCGGGGTGACGGACCCGGATGAAGAGCAGCGGGAGATCGACCGACCGCTCCGCGAGGTCCGTGAACTGCCGGACGAGGTTCTCCTCGCCCGCGGCGACGTCCTCGTCGCCGATGGAGTCCTCCAGGCACAGCACCATCGAGACCACGCCACGCCCGGCCTGCTTGACGATGTCGTCGGCCAGCCGCGACCGCGTGGCCGGGCTGTAGAGCGTGGCTCCCAGAGCCGCGGAGAGCAGCCGGGACGGGGAGTCCGCGGTGAACTCGCAGGGCTCCTGGTGGAAGAGGCGCTGACGCACCTCAGGGGCGATGTGCCCGAAATGACGCATATGACTCCCCCGGTGGCGACTGAGCCTCCTGTGAACGCTTCACAGGTGGCCGGTAATAGTACGTACAAACCCATGTCGAGGGTTCCCGACCGGCATGAATTTCAGGTAACGCCGACACACACCCCGCGTTGTCGTGACCAGGACCGAGAGGGCAGGATGACCGCATGACGCACGCGATGCTGAAGGGGTCCAACATCCCGCTGGAGGCCACCACGGTGCGCGCTGTGCTGCGCTGGGCACCCGGGCAGGGGGTCCCGGTCGTCGACGCCTCGGCGCTGCTCCTCGGCCCCGACGGTCGTGTGCGCTCCGACGAGGACTTCGTCTTCTACAACCAGCCCCGGCACCCCTCCGGGAAGGTCTGGCTCCTCGGCAAGAAGCGCGCCGCCGAAGGTCCCACCGACACGATCCAGACAGATCTGGCCGGTGTCGAGCCCGATGTCGGGCAGATTCTCCTGGTCGCTTCGGCCGACGACGCCACATTCGACCGCGTACAGGGTCTGCGCATCCTGCTGTACGACGCCGCCGTCGCGGACGGCGAACCTCTGGCGTACTTCGACATCAAGCCGGAGACCGGCCAGGAGACCGCGCTGATCTGCGGCGAGCTGTACCGCCGCGGCGACGCGTGGAAGTTCCGCGCCCTGGGCGAGGGCTATTCGAACGGCCTCCAGGGCCTGGCCACGGACTTCGGCATCGCGGTGGACGAGACGGACACGCCCCCGGCCCAGCCCCTCCCCCCGGAACAACCGGCACTCCCGGCCCCCACTCAGCAGGCGGCCTCGGTCCCGGCCCAACAGCCGTCGTACGGCTACCCCCAGCCCACCAGCGCCCCGCCGTCCGGCTACGGCTACCCGCCTCCGGCGATCCCGGCCCCCGCGGCGACGGACTTCCGTCTGCCCCCGCAAGGCCCCCAGTTCATCGGACGCTAGAGGCCGCTCAGCGCCCCGCCCCGGTCTTGTAACCCCGCC
Organism: Streptomyces sp. NPDC047072; assembly: GCF_040643855.1. Lineage (NCBI taxonomy): Bacteria > Bacillati > Actinomycetota > Actinomycetes > Kitasatosporales > Streptomycetaceae > Streptomyces > Streptomyces sp. NPDC047072. Next base: position 94,786 of record NZ_JBEYVC010000002.1, read on the forward strand.
CCCACTGCAGCCCCCACCCGTACAACCGGTCCAGCTCCCCCTGGAACCCGTACACGAACTGCACCTCGCGTCGGACCACCAGCTCGCCCTTCACGTTCTCGATCATCACCACCGCGCACGAGCGGGCCTGCGGATGCCGTTCGTCGAGGCCTATCTCGATCCGGGGACCGTTGCTCGGATACAGCGTGACGATCGCGTGCGTACGGTCGAACGCCGGCGTCTGGTCGTAGATGTACACGAAGACCAGCAGCCGCTTGATCTCGTCCCGGTGATCGAGGTTGACGTACATCGTCTCGCCGGACGCCGACCCGAACCGGTCGTCCCCGCTGAGCTTGACGTACGGCGGCGCGTTGACGTCCCCGAGCAGCCCCCCGAGCGGCTGTACGACCCCTTTCGACCCGTCCGTCAGCTCGTACAGGCACCCGAGGTCGAGGTCGACGTTGACCATGCTCTGGCTGTGCCCCATCACCTCCGGCGGCTTGAGCGCCTTGAAGGGATGCCGCAGCAACGACTCCCGCGCCGCGCCCCCGATGTCGGACGTCCGCATCCGCCAGGTCAGGTTGACGCGGAGGTTGCCGGTCGCCGCCCCCTGCTTGGTGAGCGAGACCCGGTTGTGCCGCTTGGTCAGTTCGATCGCATTGCTGGCCGCGCTGCCCGAGTCGAACTCGGCCTCGCGCCCGCCCCACAGCCCGTCGAAGAAGCCCATTCCCGCCCCACGTCTTGGAAAGACCAGCACCTTGGAAAGACCAGCACCTTGGAAGAACCGGCACTCGGAAAACCGGCGGGGCGGCCGGAGGCCCGGCCGCCCCGCTCAGAGCGTTCCTCACCCGGAGGGTCGTCACACTCCGGAAGAGACCTCAGTCTTCGCGTCCGAGCCCTGTGCTTTTCCCTCGGCGGCCGCCAGCTTCTGGTTGCGGCGGACCGAGGACCAGAAGGACCAGCCGATCAGGACGACGCCGATGAGGCCCGTGATGATCTCGTTGATCTCGTACTGGATGGTGACCAGGAGGATCGCGGCCAGGGCGCCGATCGCGTAGTGGGCGCCGTGCTCCAGGTAGACGTAGTCGTCCAGGGTTCCCTGGCGGACCAGGTACACGGTCAGCGAACGGACGTACATCGCGCCGATGCCCAGACCCAGCGCCATCAGGACAATGTCGTTGGTGATGGCGAACGCGCCGATCACACCGTCGAAGGAGAACGAGGCGTCCAGGACTTCCAGGTACAGGAACATGAAGAACGCGGCCTTGCCTGCCAGGGCGACGGCCGAGCGGGGCTTGCCGGAGCGTTCGGCGGCTTCCTCCTCCTCGTGCTCGCGTTCCTCCTCCTCTTCGAGCTTGTCCTCGAAGTAGCCGGAGAGCCCGCCCACGATCATGTAGGTGACCAGGCCCGCGATACCGGAGATCAGGACCGTCTGCGCCTTGTCGACATGGGCGCCGCCGTGCTGGTGGGCGTGGGTCGCGAAGGTCATCGCCGTGATCATCAGGACGATCAGGGCGATGCACACCGAGAGCATGTCGATCTTGCCGAGCTTGGCCAGCGGGCGCTCCAGCCAGGCCAGCCACTTGATGTCCCGGTCCTCGAAGATGAAGTCCAGGAAGATCATCAGCAGGAACATGCCGCCGAACGCGGCGATCGCCGGGTGCGCGTCGGTGACCAGCTGCTGGTAGTGGTCCTTGTTGTTGAGCGCCAGGTCGACGGCCTCGATCGGGCCCATCTTGGCGCTGACCGCGACGATGACGACCGGGAAGACCAGCCGCATGCCGAAGACCGCGATGAGCACGCCGATGGTGAGGAAGATCTTCTGCCAGAAGGCGTTCATCTTCTTCAGGATCCCGGCGTTGACCACCGCGTTGTCGAACGACAGCGAGATCTCGAGGACGGACAGGATCGCGACGACGCCGAAGGCGGTCCACCCGTCGTACAGCACCGCGGCGACCAGCCCGAGTGCGGTGACCGCGAACGACCAACCGAAGGTTTTCAGAACCACTGGCTACCCAATCCTGTGTGTACGGGCTTCCCCCGCGCCGCACTCGGCTTTACGAACCTTTGAAGCGGAGTCTAGTCGGCCCCGCCCCAGAGCCGACCGGGCCCCGCCTTTTGCTCATATCGCGTTATGAGACGTTGACCCCGAAGTCGAGCGCGATGCCCCGAAGGCCGGACGCGTACCCCTGGCCGACCGCCCGGAACTTCCATTCGCCCTGGTAGCGGTAGACCTCGCCGAAGATCATCGCGGTCTCGGTGGAGGCGTCCTCGGAGAGGTCGTAGCGGGCGAGTTCCTGGCCGTCGGCCTGGTTGACCACACGGATGAAGGCGTTGCTGACCTGGCCGAAGGTCTGGCCGCGGTTGTCGGCGTCATGGATGGAGACCGGGAAGACGATCTTGTCGCACCGGTCGGGCACCTTGGAGAGGTCGATCAGCAGCGACTCGTCGTCGCCCTCGCCCTCACCCGTGAGGTTGTCGCCGGTGTGCTCCACCGAGCCGTCCGGGCTCTTGAGCTGGTTGTAGAAGATGAAGTACTCGTCGCCCAGGACCCGTCCGCCCGCGCACATCAGGGCGCTGGCGTCGAGGTCGAAGTCGGCTCCGGTGGTGGAGCGCGCGTCCCAGCCGAGCCCGACCATCACCTGGGTGAGGTTGGGTGCGGCCTTGGACAGGGAGACATTGCCTCCCTTGGCGAGCGTGACGCCCATGCTGCTGGTCCCTCCCCGAAACGGTGCTTGTCTTGGTGCTGTCCTGCACACCCGGCGCCGCGCGCAAACCGTGCGACACCGGACCGGGAGCCCGGGAGTTTCCCAGCGGCTCCCGTCGGTTCTCCCGGCGGCCGGGCGGGCCCGGATCCGTACCGCGCCGCCCGACCGCCGGACGGCCCCGTCAGACGTTGACGCCGAAGTCCTGGGCGATGCCGCGCAGGCCCGAGGCGTAGCCCTGGCCGATGGCGCGGAACTTCCACTCGGCGCCGTTGCGGTAGAGCTCGCCGAAGACCATGGCCGTCTCCGTGGACGCGTCCTCGGAGAGGTCGTAGCGGGCGATCTCGGCCTCGCCGGCCTGGTTCACGACGCGGATGAACGCGTTGCGCACCTGGCCGAAGGACTGCTGGCGGTTCTCTGCGTCGTAGATCGACACCGGGAAGACGATCTTGTCGACGTCGGCCGGGACCGCGGCGAGGTTGACCTTGATCTGCTCGTCGTCGCCCTCGCCCTCACCGGTGATGTTGTCGCCGGTGTGTTCGACGGAGCCGTCCGCGCTCTTGAGGTTGTTGAAGAAGACGAAGTTGGCGTCGCTGGCGACCTTGCCCGCCGCGTTCAGCAGCAGCGCGCTCGCGTCGAGGTCGAAGTCGGTGCCGGTCGTGGTGCGGACGTCCCACCCCAGACCGACGATGACCGCGGTCAGGCCCGGGGCCTCCTTGGTCAGCGATACGTTGCCGCCCTTGCTGAGGCTGACTCCCACGAGTCCTCCATAGGTTCGCTGGTGGTGATGCTGCCGGATCAACGATTCGATCCTAGTGACGGGTTCCCGGCCCCCGCAGTCCCTGGAGGCGAACAATCAGAGGGTGTCGAGCGCCTTCACGTACTCGTTCAGGTCACGGGCGTCCGGCAGGGCGTTGACGACGGTCCAGCGCACCACGCCCTCCTTGTCGATGACGAAGGTGCCGCGCACCGCGCAGCCCTTGTCCTCGGCGAAGACGCCGTAGGCGCGGGAGACCTCGCCGTGCGGCCAGAAGTCGCTGAGCAGCGGGTACTCCAGGCCCTCCTGCTCGGCGAAGACGCGCAGGGTGTGGATGGAGTCGTTGGAGACGGCGAGCAGCTGGGTGTCGCGGTCGGAGAACTGCGGAAGGTTGTCACGCAGCTCGCACAGCTCACCGGTGCACACGCCGGTGAAGGCGAAGGGGTAGAAGAGCAGCACGACGTTCTTGCTGCCCCGGAAGTCGGACAGCTTCACGGTGCGGCCGTGGTTGTCCTTGAGCTCGAAGTCGGGGGCCTTTTCGCCGACCTGGATCGCCATCGCGCGGATGTCCCTTCGGTGGGGGCTGTTCGAGTGACGGAGCCACCCTACGCAGCGATCACCGCACGGAAGCGGACGGGCCGGTCATACCGGCCCGTCCGGTCCCACGGGACTACTTCTTGGACTTGGCCGCCTTGGGCGTCACCAGCCGGCTGCCGCTCCAGTCCTTGCCCACGCTGACGCTCTTGGAGGCGGAGAGCCCCGCCGTCGTCGCGGCTTCGGAGATGTCGCTCGGCTCGACGTAGCCGTCACGTCCGGTCTTCGGCGTCAGCAGCAGGATCGAGCCGCCCTCCTCGATGTACGTGGTGGCGTCCACCAGTACGTCGGTCAGGTCGCCGTCGTCGTCACGGAACCAGAGCACCACGGCATCGGCGACGTCGTCGTAATCCTCGTCCACGAGGTCGCTGCCGATGACCTGCTCAATGGCCTCGCGGAGTTCCTGGTCTACGTCGTCGTCGTAGCCGATCTCCTGGACCACCTGCTCGGGCTGGAACCCCAGCCTCACGGCAGGGCTCGTCTCCGCGTGGTCCGCGGTCGCGCTCACGGGTTGCCTCCTGATCATGTCTTTGGGTATGTCTGAGCCACGCGCGTGCGCGAAGCATTGGCCGTAGTCCACACGGGCGGGGCGGATCGCGCAAGTACCCGGCGTTTCAGACCGCCGAAACGGTGACGTTCCGGAACGTGTCGACGCAACTCCAGGCACATCATCGCGGCCACCCCGTGACGCATGCCACACCTTTCTGCCCTCTTTGTGTGTTTGGGAACCATACCCGGGTGTGGGGCCCCGGGTTACCCCGGAGTAGAGATGACGTTTGGCCCCCCGAGGTACACGATGGGGAGCGGTGCAGACATACAGAAATACGGCCCTCTGACAGGTAAGGAACAGCGTGGCTTCCGGATCCGATCGCAACCCGATCATCATTGGCGGCCTTCCGAGTCAGGTTCCTGACTTCGATCCCGAGGAAACCCAGGAGTGGCTCGACTCGCTCGACGCCGCCGTGGACGAGCGCGGCCGGGAGCGGGCCCGCTATCTGATGCTGCGGCTGATCGAGCGGGCCCGCGAGAAGCGCGTGGCCGTGCCCGAGATGCGCAGCACGGACTACGTGAACACCATCCCGACCAGGGCTGAGCCGTTCTTCCCGGGCAACGAGGAGATCGAGCGGAAGATCCTGAACGCCACCCGGTGGAACGCCGCGGTGATGGTCTCGCGCGCCCAGCGTCCCGGGATCGGCGTCGGCGGGCACATCGCCACCTTCGCCTCCTCCGCGTCCCTCTACGACGTCGGCTTCAACCACTTCTTCCGCGGCAAGGACGAGGGCGACGGCGGCGACCAGGTCTTCTTCCAGGGCCACGCCTCCCCCGGCATCTACGCCCGCGCGTTCCTCCTGGACCGCCTCAGCGAGGCCAACCTCGACGCGTTCCGCCAGGAGAAGTCCAAGGCGCCGCACGGCCTGTCCTCGTACCCGCACCCGCGCCTCATGCCGGACTTCTGGGAGTTCCCGACCGTGTCGATGGGCCTCGGCCCGATCGGCGCGATCTACCAGGCCCGGATGAACCGCTACATGCACGCGCGCGGAATCGCCGACACCAGCAAGTCCCAGGTGTGGGCGTTCCTCGGCGACGGCGAGATGGACGAGCCCGAGTCGCTCGGCCAGCTGACCATCGCCGCCCGCGAGGGCCTGGACAACCTGACCTTCGTCGTCAACTGCAACCTCCAGCGCCTCGACGGGCCGGTGCGCGGCAACGGCAAGGTCATCCAGGAGCTGGAGTCGGTCTTCCGGGGCGCCGGCTGGAACGTCATCAAGCTGATCTGGGACCGCACCTGGGACCCGCTGCTCGCGCAGGACCGCGACGGCATCCTCGTCAACCGGATGAACACCACCCCGGACGGCCAGTTCCAGACCTACGCCACCGAGTCGGGCGCCTACATCCGCGACCACTTCTTCGGTGACGACCAGCGGCTGCGCGCCATGGTCGAGGGCATGACCGACGACCAGATCCTGCACCTGGGCCGCGGCGGTCACGACCACAAGAAGATCTACGCGGCCTTCAAGGCGGCAGTGGAGCACAAGGGCCAGCCGACGGTCATCCTCGCGAAGACCGTCAAGGGCTGGACGCTCGGCCCCAACTTCGAGGGCCGCAACGCCACGCACCAGATGAAGAAGCTGACGGTCGCCGACCTCAAGGGCTTCCGCGACCGGCTGCACCTGCCGATCTCCGACAAGGAGCTGGAGTCGGGCGCGCCGCCCTACTACCACCCGGGCCGGGACTCGGAGGAGATCCAGTACATGCACGACCGCCGGCTGGGCCTCGGCGGTTACGTCCCCACGCGCGTGGTGCGCGCCAAGCCGCTCGCGCTGCCGGACGACAAGACGTACGCGACCGTGAAGAAGGGCTCCGGCCAGCAGTCGATCGCCACGACGATGGCGTTCGTACGACTGCTCAAGGACCTCATGCGGGACAAGGAGCTCGGCAAGCGGTTCGTGCTCATCGCGCCGGACGAGTACCGCACCTTCGGCATGGACTCGTTCTTCCCGAGCGCGAAGATCTACAACCCGCTCGGCCAGCAGTACGAGTCGGTGGACCGCGAGCTGCTCCTTGCGTACAAGGAGTCGCCGACCGGGCAGATGCTGCACGACGGCATCTCCGAGGCGGGCTGTACGGCCTCGCTGATCGCGGCGGGCTCGGCGTACGCCACGCACGGCGAGCCGCTCATCCCGGTCTACGTCTTCTACTCGATGTTCGGTTTCCAGCGCACCGGCGACCAGTTCTGGCAGATGTCGGACCAGTTGGCGCGCGGATTCGTCCTTGGCGCGACCGCGGGGCGTACGACGCTGACCGGTGAGGGGCTCCAGCACGCGGACGGGCACTCGCAGCTGCTCGCCTCGACCAACCCGGGCTGTGTGGCGTACGACCCGGCGTTCGGGTTCGAGATCGCGCACATCGTCCAGGACGGGCTGCGGCGGATGTACGGCCCGGACAGCGAGGACGTCTTCTACTACCTCACCGTCTACAACGAGCCGATCCAGCACCCGGCCGAGCCTTCGGACGTGGACGCCGAGGGCATCGTCAGGGGTGTCTACCGCTTCTCCGAGGGCACGTCCGGGTCGATCCCGGCGCAGATCATCGCGTCCGGTGTCGCGGTGCCCTGGGCGGTCGAGGCGCAGAAGATCCTCGCCGAGGAGTGGAACGTCAAGGCGGATGTCTGGTCGGCGACCTCCTGGAACGAGCTGCGGCGCGACGCGGTGGCCTGCGAGGAGCACAACCTGCTGCACCCCGAGGAGGAGCAGCGGGTGCCGTACGTGACGCGCAAGCTGGCCGGGGCGCAGGGGCCGTTCGTGGCCGTGTCCGACTGGATGCGGGCGGTTCCGGACCAGATCGCTCGGTGGGTGCCGGGTTCTTATCAGTCGCTGGGGGCTGACGGGTTCGGGTTCGCGGACACGCGTGGGGCGGCTCGGCGGTTCTTCCACATCGACGCGCAGTCGATCGTGGTGGGGGTGCTCACCGAGTTGGCTCGGGAGGGGAAGGTGGATCGGTCGGTGCTGAAGCAAGCCATTGACCGGTACCAGTTGCTGGATGTTGCGGCTGCTGACCCCGGGGCGGCTGGAGGGGACGCGTAGTCGTTCGGCTGCGGGTGCGTGGGGGCTGGTCGCGCAGTTCCCCGCGCCCCTAGAAGGCCCCTGCGGGGCTTCCAGGGGCGCCTAACATGCCCCCTATGCAGGAACTCTCGGCTCAGGGCCGTTGGGAACAGTGGACCCAGCGGCCTCTGCTCGCCCTCGCGATCGTGTTCGCCGTCGCCTATGCCGTACCGATCGTGGACACCTCCGCCGGGCACTCCCTGACCGTCGCGTGTACGGCGGTGGAGTGGGTCGTGTGGGGGACCTTCGCCGTCGACTACCTGATACGGCTCGGGCTCTCCTCCCGGCGGCGTGAGTTCGTCCGTACGCACTGGATGGACCTGTGTGCCGTCGTGCTGCCGCTCATACAGCCGTTGCGGTTGTTGCGGCTCGTGTCGACCTTGTTGCTGGTGGGGCGGCGGGCGCGGATGGCCTCGCAGATCCGGGTGACGACGTATGTCGCCGGCGCGGTCGTGGGGCTGCTGATGTTCGGGTCGCTGGCGGTGCTGTCCGTCGAACGGGACTCACCGGACGGGAACATCCGCACACTGGGTGACGCGGTGTGGTGGTCCTTCACGACGATGACGACCGTCGGCTACGGCGACCACGCGCCGACCACGGGCCTGGGCCGCATGATCGCGGTCGGGCTCATGCTGTCCGGCATCGCACTGCTCGGTGTGGTGACCGCGAACATCGCCGCGTGGTTCATCGAGCGCTTCGACAAGGACGACGTGGAGGAACGCGCCCAGACGGAGGCGATCAGAGCCCTGACGGAGGAGGTCCGTGCGCTGCGAGCCGAGGTGGCGGCCCTGCGCAAGACATCCGTCGGAGGGTGATCCCGCAGACGGACGACGGGAGCCCCGGGCCCAGGACGGAGGCGGCCCCTCCGGGGACAGTCCGGCCCGGTCCGTGACCACCGGCGTCCCTGGAGCCGCGCAGCCGTCGGCAGACATGGGCGGGCCCCCGGTCGTCCCGCCGGGGGCCCTTCCCTCACGCGCCCCGGGTCAGAAGATTCCGCTGCCCGGGGTGGCCGCACCCGCGATCCAGATGATCGCCAGGAGCGTGTCGATGGCGCCCAGTACAAAGGCGACCAGAGCCGGCCAGGCGCGATTGCCGCCGGACCAGCTGCGACCCATGGCCAGCCAACCGCAGACGATCGCCACCGGGCCGAGAATGATGCCCAGTACGAAGAATCCGGCGATCGCGCAGATGACTCCGACGATTCCGAGCGTTGCGCGATCCGGCCCGGTCCGTGACCACGTACGGCCACGTGAGCGGGGGTACCTGCGCGTTCCGTGTCCGAAGCCCGCCATCATCAACTCCCTGAACCCCTCGGTTGGTTGGGCTCGTATCGGGTTCAACGATGCGGGTACCCCGCTTTCGGGCCCTAATCCCGGGCCTTGCGGCGCGCCGCCCCCCTCCGGCAGCGCGCCGCAGCGCCGGTCGCCCTCCAGGACCGTAGAACCAGGCCGTGCGGAGGACTTGACCCACTGTGACCTGCGGCGCGTACCGGAAGCGAGAAATCTTTAGCCTCTTCACCCTGATAGGGGAAGTCGGCTGACGTCTCGTCAAACAGCGTCAGATGTGGCCCACACCCGCGCCCGCCTCGGCGTTCTCCCCGCGCTTGGTGAGCAGCGCGATGAAGACGGCGACGACGGCGACACCGGCCGCCACCAGGGACGCGAGGCTCATGCCGGAGATGAAGGTGTCGTGGGCGACGTCCGTGATCTTCGCGGCGACCGCCTCCGGGGTGCCCTTGGCGACCGGCGGGACACCGACCTGGACCGCTTCGGAGGCCTGGTCCAACTGGGTGGGGGTGAGCGGGGGCAGCCCCGCCTCCTTCCAGTTGACCGGGAGGTCGCTGTCGACCTTGGAGGCCATCACCGCGCCGAGCACGGCCGTGCCGAGGCTGCCGCCGATCTGCATCGCGGCCTGCTGGAGACCGCCGGCGACACCGGACAGCTCCATGGGCGCGTTGCCGACGATGACCTCGGTCGCGCCGACCATCACCGGCGCGAGGCCGAGGCCCAGCAGGGCGAACCAGACGGCCATGACGCCGCTGCCGGTGTCCGTCTGAAGCGTCGACATGCCGTACATCGCGATCGCCACGGACGCCATGCCGCCGGCCAGCGGGCTGCGCGGGCCGAGCTTGGTGATCAGCACGCCCGCGAGTGGCGAGCCGACGATCATCATCCCGGTGAGCGGGAGCAGGTGCAGACCGGCGTCGATCGGGCTCATACCGTGCACGTTCTGGAGGTAGAACGTCACGAAGAACAGGCCGCCCATGAACGCGATCGCCATGAGGACCATGAGGACCACGCCCGCCGACAGCGGGACGGAGCGGAACAGCGCGAGCGGGATCAGCGGCTCCTTGACCTTCGTCTCCCAGAACGCGAACGCCACGAAGCCGGCGACCGAGGCGAGGACGAACGCCCACGTCAGTCCGGAGCCCCAGCCCCAGCTAGGGGCCTTGATGAGCGCCCACACCAGGCAGAACATGGCGGCGGACAGCAGGGCTATGCCCAGGATGTCGAAGGAGCGCGGGGCGTTCTCCGCGCGGTGGTCGAGCAGGATCAGCACGCCCAGGACGAGGGCGAGGATGCCGACGGGCACGTTGATGAAGAACACCGACTGCCAGTTGACGTGCTCGACCAGCACGCCGCCGAGGATCGGGCCGCCGGCGGTGGAGGCGCCGATGACCATGCCCCAGATGCCGATCGCCATGTTCAGCTTCTCGGCCGGGAAGGTGGCCCGCAGCAGGCCGAGCGCGGCCGGCATCAGCAGCGCCCCGAACAGGCCCTGGAAGACGCGGAAGGTGACGACCGCGGCGATGGAACTCGAGAGCCCGATCGCGCCGGAGGCGGCGGCGAAGCCGACGACGCCGATCAGGAAGGTCTGGCGGTGGCCGAAGCGGTCACCGAGCTTGCCCGCGGTGATCAGCGCGACCGCGAGGGCCAGGAAGTAGCCGTTGGTGATCCACTGGACGTCGGCGAAGCTGGCCTTCAGGTCGGACTGGATGGCCGGGTTGGCGATGGCGACGATGGTGCCGTCGAGGGCGACCATCATGACGCCGACCGCCACGGTCAGGAGGGTGAGCCAGGGGTGGCCGCGCAGACCGGCGGCCGAGGGCTGATCCGACGGGGTGGCCGAAGATCCGCCCCCCTGCCCCGTCGTATCAAGGGTGGTCTGACTAGTCATGTGTTCGAGGCTAGTGACAGCCGCTGACAATTGACAAACGAGTTCACAAGACGGTAACTGACACCAATGGAAACACTGCGCGAACGCAAGAAGCAGCGCACACGGGACGCCCTGATGCGGACCGCGATCGAGCTCTTCATCACCCGGGGCTACGAGCGGACGACCGTCGACGACATCGCCGACGCGGTCGAGGTCTCGCAGCGCACCTTCTTCCGCTACTTCGCCGGCAAGGAGGACGCGGCCCTCGCGCTCGACGAGATGACGGTGGCGCACTTCGTCGACGCCGTACGCGCACGCCCCGCGCATGAGCCCCCACTGGAGGCGCTGCGCCAAGCCGTGCTGGACGGCTGGGACAGGATCAACGACATCGTCGAGTCGGTCGTCCCCGTGGAGTCGTTCCTGCGGATGTACCGGGTGATCGAGTCGACGCCCGTACTGCTCGCCGCCCATCTGCGGCGCTCGGCGGAGGTCGAGGAGGTCCTCACGGGGGTGATCGCCGAGCGCGAGGGCCTGGATCCGGTCGCCGACCCGCGCCCCAGGCTGCTGGTGGCCGTGTTCAGCGGGGTGATGCGGGTGACGGAACGGCAGTGGTTGACCGGCGGCGAGTTCAGTCTGGAGGCGATGCGCGCGTTGACGGTCTCCCACCTTGAGCTGCTGGGACCCGCCCTGACCGGCAAGTGGACGCGTTACACCGAAACGTGATCCCTGTCACTCGATTAACCCGAGACCGTCTCGTTCTCCTAGTGTGTCCTTTCAGTGACTTCCTTCGACACCTCCCCGCAACTCAACGTCTGGCGCGCGCTGCTCGCACTGGCCGTGGTGTTCGTGATGCTGGCGACCACCGGCTGGACCGCTCTGCGGGGCCAGCGGGAGGTCACGCCGCTCCAGGCCTCGCTCAAGTCCTGGAGCCACGGCCGCGTCCATGGCCACGGTCTGCCGGACCCGGACACCTCCCCCGGTGCCCTCGCCCGCTTCTTCGCCACGCTCACCGAGCAGGAGCAGCTCCTGCTCGCCCGGCGCTACCCGCTCGCGGTCGGCAACATGAACGGCGCCCCCGTTTTGCTGCGCTACCGCGCCAACCGCATCGCCCTGTTCAAGGCCGCCGTCCAGGAGCGCAAACGGATGCACGACTCCCGGCTGAGCCCTGAGGGTCAGCAGGAGGCGGGCCGCCGTATGCACCGCTTCGAGTCTTTGATGTCCGACGGCCGGCAGATCCTCGCCTTCGACCCCGACGGCTCGGGCCGGGTCGCCGAGGTCTTCGGCGACCTGGACGAGGCGGAGCGGGTGTCGGTCGTCGTCCCCGGTGTCGACACCGACCTGCTCACCTTCCAGCGCACCAACCGCAGCTGGTCCGCACCGGTCGGCATGGCCCAGGCCCTGTACGGCGCCGAGCGGGCGGCGAGCCCCGGCACCCGGACCGCCGTGATCGCCTGGGCCGACTACACCGCGCCCGCCGGCCTCGGCATCGACTCGGCCACCGCGATGCGCGCCGAGCAGGGCGCCGTACGGCTGAACGCGCTGCTGCGGGCGCTGCCCGGCAGCGCGCCGGTCTCGCTCTTCTGCCACAGCTACGGCTCGGTGGTGTGCGGAGTCGCCGCGCACGCGCTGCCGGAGCGGGTCGCCGACATCGCGGTGGCCGGCAGCCCCGGCATGCGGGCCGCGAACGCCGCCCGGCTGCGCACCTCCGCCCAGGTGTGGGCGATGCGGGACGCCGGGGACTGGATCCAGGACGTGCCCTATCTGGAGGTCGGCGGGCTGGGCCACGGCGCCGACCCGGTCTCCTCGGCGTTCGGCGCCCGGGTGCTCTCCGCGCGGGGCGCGGACGGGCACGCCGGCTACTTCGAACCCGGAACGGAAAGCCTGTTCAACTTCGCAGAAATCGGTATTGGCGCATACCGCTCGGTGCGGTGTGCCCATGAGGACGAAGCCTGCCGCGCCGGTTTGTCCGGCACGGCCATGGCCGGACGCGCGTAGAGACTTCAGGAACTGCGGTCTGCGCGGGGAGGGGACGAAGAAGCTCGTGCCGCATACGATGAGCCGCATGGGTGACGTACTGGCCGGATTTCATGCCGCCTGGGAGTTCGAGTCCGACTCCGTGCTCATCCGCTACGAACGGGGGATCCGGACACCGAAGCTCTTCCAGGCGCTGGGCGAACGGCGGATCCCGCTGGAGGCGATCTCCGGGGTGACGCTGACTCCCGGCAGGCGCGGGACGGTGGTGCTGCGCGCGGAGCCGCGGCCCGGTGCGGACCCGGTGATGGAGGCGGCCGCCGGCCAGCTCAAGGAGGGCAGCGACCCCTACCGGCTGGTGCTGCCCGCCGACAAGGAGACGCTCGCGGAGTACTACGCCGACGAGCTGCGGGCGCTGGTGGGACCGGGATACGAGGAACCGGCGGAACGCTTCCTCGTACCGGCGCCCGAGGTGCCGCTGCAGTTCAAGGCGTACGACGGGAAGGCGTCCTTCGACGGCCGTACCGTGCACTTCCGGTGGTTCTGGACGGGCGCCTCCTCGGCGAAGTGGAAGGCGGGAGACCAGAGTTTCCCGGTGTCCGAGCTGACGGGTGTCGAGTGGCGGTCGCCGGAGGTCTTCGAGGGGCATCTGCGGCTGCTCCGCGGGGAGCCGGAGCCGGAGCAGGCGGACCAGGACCCGGCGGCCGTGGTGTTCGGTCTCGGGTACGGGCCGGTGCACGAGTCGCTGCCGTTCGCAGCGGCGGTGCTGGCCGCGGTGCGGCAGCGGGGGCCCGGCGCCGCGGTCCCGGCCGCGGCGGTGCCGCGCCGGGATCCTGCGGATATCGCCGAGCGGATCCGCCACCTGGGAGAACTCCATCAGGCCGGGCTGGTGACCGACGAGGAGTTCTCCGTGAAGAAGGCGGAGTTGCTGGCGGAGCTCTAGCTCACTCGCGGCCCGCTGAAGAGAACCGCATGTCTGCGTAACGGTCTCCTGCCACCTGACCCGCGATCGGCTCCAGGAGTTCCAGCTCCTCCTTCGTCAGTTCGATCCTCGTCGCCGCCGCGTTCTCCTCCACGCGGCTCGGCTTGCGGGTGCCCGGGATCGGGACCACGGGGAGGTCGTGGACGGTCGTCTGCTGTTGGACCCAGGCGAGGGCGATCTGGCCCAGGGAGACTCCGTGCGCCTCGGCGACCGTGCGGATCGGTTCCAGCAGGGCCGCGTTCGCCGCCGCGTTCTCGCCCGTGAAGCGGGGCTGCTGGCGGCGGAAGTCGTCGGCCGTGAGGTCCTTGTCCGCGTTGGTGAAGGAGCCGGTGAGGAAGCCCCGGCCGAGCGGGGAGTACGGCACCAGCGTCACGCCCAGTTCACGGGCGGCCGGGACCACCTGCGCCTCGATGTCGCGGCTGAACAGCGACCACTCCGACTGGAGCGCGGCGATGGGGTGCACCGCCTGCGCGGCCCGCAGCTCCGCCGCCGTGACCTCGCTCAGGCCCAGGTGCTTGACCTTGCCCTCGCGCACCAGCTCCGCCATCGCGCCGACGGACTCCTCGATCGGCACGTTCACATCGCGCCGGTGCATGTAGTAGAGGTCGATCGCCTCGACGTCCAGCCGCTTCAGGCTCGCCTCGACGGCCTGGCGGATGTAGGGCGGGTCGTTGCGGATGACCCGCCGGGTCGGTTCGCCGGGCGGGATCGACAGGGCGAACTTGGTGGCGATCACGACCTCGTCGCGGTGCTCCTTGAAGAACGGGGAGAGGAACTTCTCGTTCTCCCCCGCGCCGTACGCGTCCGCGGTGTCGTAGAGCGTGATCCCGAGTTCCAGGGCGCGCTCCAGGGTGGCCCGGGACTCCTTCGCGTCCGAGGGGCCGTACGCGAAGCTCATGCCCATGCAGCCGAGGCCCTGTACGCCGACCGCGGGGCCGTCGTCGCCCAGCTGTGCGGTGGGGATCCTGCCGTCGGTCATCCTGCCTTCTCCTTCTCCCACTCCGTGCGGGTGTTCTCGCTGTCCGTGCCGCCGGCCCCGGCGTAGAAACCGATCTTGTGGTCGAGCACGGCGAGCGTGTCCTGGAGCTCCGCGATCCGGGCCAGTACGTCCCGGCGGGTCGCCTCCAGGAGCTTGAAACGGTCCCCGAAGGTCTGGTCGCCCTCCCGGACCAGTTCCGCGTAGCGCACCATGTCGGCGACGGGCATGCCGGTGAGGCGGAGCTTGCCGACGAAGGCGAGCCAGTCGAGGTCGCGGTTGCTGTAGCGGCGCTGGCCGGTGTGCGAGCGGTCGATGTGCGGCATCAGGCCGATGCGCTCGTACCAGCGCAGGGTGTGCGCGGTCAGGCCGGTGAAGGCGACGACCTCGCTGATCGTGTAGCTGTCCTGCCCCGCCGGGCGCCGGTGGGGGTGCGGTGGTGCCGCGCAGCTGTCGGTCCTGGTTCCCGTGGTCTCCATCACCGTCATGGCTCCAACGCTATGGCCTTGGAGTGCACTCCAAGCAAGCGGAACCGGTAAGAAATCGGCAGGACGACACACGGCCGACACGGTTAGCGTGCGGGGCATGAGTCTCGCACGCCGGGCCGGGCCCGAGGACGCCGAGGAAGTACTGCGGCTGCGTCAGGTGATGATCGACGACCTGCCCGGCGGGGACCCGTCCGTGGCCTGGCACGCCGAGGCGCTGCCGGAGCTGCGCAAGCGGCTGGGCGAGGCGGACGGCGACTTCGCGGCGTTCGTCGTGGACCGTCCGGAGCGGCCGGGGACGCTGGCCGCGCTGGTCGTCGGGACGGTCGACTACCGCATCGGCAAGGCGAGCAGTCCGCAGGGGCGGTCCGGGTACGTCTTCAGCGTCGCCACCGACCCGGAGGCGCGTCGGCGCGGGTACGCGCGCGCGTGCATGGACGAGCTCCTCGCGTGGTTCCGGGAGCGGGGCGCCGGACAGGTCATGCTGACCGCGTCCGTGGCGGCCGAGCCGCTCTACGCCTCCCTCGGCTTCGCCCCCAAGCCGGACCCCGTGATGATGCTGAGGCTCTGAGCCCGCTTAGGCTCGACGGCATGTCCTTGAAGAGCCTCGCATTGATCGAGAACTGGCCGGTTCCCACCGCTGCGGCGGGGGTGGTGCGGGCCGACGGCACGGTCCTCGGCACTCATGGTCCGGTGGCCCACCGCTTCCCGCTGGCCTCGGTCACCAAGCCGCTCGCGGCGTACGCCGTCCTCGTCGCGTACGAGGAGGGGGCGGTCGAACTCGACGAGCCGGCGGGGCCGAGCGGATCGACGGTGCGTCATCTGCTCGCGCACACCTCGGGGCTGGCCTTCGACGAGCACCGTGTGACGGCGCCGCCCGGGGAGCGGCGGCTGTACTCGAACGCCGGTTTCGAGCAACTCGGCGACCACATCGCGAAGATGACGGACATCCCCTTCGCCGAGTATCTGCGCCAGGCGGTCCTGGAGCCGCTGGGCATGACGGCGACGGCCCTGGAGGGCTCCCCCGCGAAGGACGGCGTCTCGACGGTGGAGGACCTGCTGCGGTTCGCGGCGGAGGTCCAGGCCCCGCGGCTGCTGGACCCGCGCACGGTCGCCGAGGCGATGACGGTCCAGTACCCGGGCACCAAGGGCGTGCTCCCCGGCTACGGCCACCAGAACCCCAACGACTGGGGCCTAGGCTTCGAGATCCGCGACTCCAAGTCCCCGCACTGGACGGGGAGTTCGTCCTCCGCGCGCACCTTCGGCCACTTCGGCCAGTCCGGCACGTTCCTGTGGATCGACCCGGCCGCGGGCGCCGCCTGCGTGGCCCTGACGGACCGTCCGTTCGGCCCCTGGGCTACGCAGGTGTGGCCGGCACTGACGGACGCCGTGCTGGCCGAGATCCACGCGGGGGCGTGATCCACGACACACTCAACTCCCGTATCCCCAATGATCATCTGACGCTACGTTTACTTACGGGTTGCTTACGCATTCCACACCGTTCACACACCGCACAGACTCATGGGGAGAGTTATGACCACCCGCTCGAGAAGACTTCAGCGTGTCGGCACCATCGCGGGGATGGCGGCCGCCGCGCTCTTCGTTCTGGTCCCCAACGCACAGGCCGACTGGACGTGGACCAGCTACATCAGCTCCTGGACCGACGGCAACACCTCCCGCCGCTGGGACGACGAGGCCTACAACGAGATCAGCTTCGAGAACTGCTACGCCCAGTACGCCGGTTCGTCCGACCAGCAGGTCGTCGTCAAGCGACGCATTGACGTCACCCTGGACTACGACGTCACCGTCGACACCTTCACGTTCTCCAACTGCTTCAAGGGGAACGGCTACTACAGCACCGACACCCAGACCGGTCTGGACTCCGCGTCCTACTACTTCGAGGCCGACAAGATCGGCACGGGTGGCTCCTGCTGCCTGCTGTTCACCGACTGGGTAGGCGTCGACACGACCCAGGCCGACTGACAGCTGCTCACCGACCGCTGCCCCCGCCCCCCAGGGCAGCGGCCCTTTTGGTATCGGACCCCCCATGAGAACCACGACCCTGCTGCGCACCAGCAGCGCCGTAAGAGCAGCCCCGTTCCTGGTCGCCGGAGCCCTGTATTTCTACTTCGGCGGCATCGCCTCCGCTCTCCAGGCGCTGGACCTGCGCTGGCCGGCCAGTTCGATCACGACCGCGCTGTACTCCGTGCTCCCGCCGATCTACGCCCTGACGGCGGCGGTCGCCTGCTTCGAGGGCCACCGGCTGCGCCGGCTCGGCACCTGGCAGATCGGCCCGACACGCTCCGAGCTCTCGATGGCGTTCCGGAGCCTGCTGACCGTGTTCGGCGTGTTCGCGGCCCTCGTCGTCGCTCTGGCCCTGACCGCGGTGATCGTGACCGACAGTGGAGTCGACGGCTACGCGGCGGGCGCGCTCGCCCTCCCCCTGGTCGTCCTCGCCGGTCACACCCTGCTCGGCTACTGCGTCGGTCGCCGCGTCAACGCCCTTTACGCCGCACCGGCGTTGGCCGTGGGAGTGCAGCTCGTCGTCGGTGCCTCGGTCTCCTACCAGACGTACTGGCCCCGGCACATCTCGGGGCGCATCGCGGAGGTCCAGTTCGGCGAGGCCTACCGGCCGGCGGTCTATCTGGTGACCGCCCTGCCCACGGTGAGCGTCGCGGTCGCCCTCGCCCTGCTCCTGCTGACGCGACTGCGTCGGGTGACAGCGGCGGCCCTGGCGCTGGCCGTGGCCGCGATCGGCCTGCTCGTCCCCTACCGGATCGTCTCCGACTGGAACTGGCGCGCTCCCACGGCGGCGGGTCTGGCCGAGGTCACCTGCACCGGCACGGCACCCACGGTCTGCCTGCCGGCCGCGGCCGACGTCAACGCCGCCAGGCTCCACACCGACACGGCCGCCGTGCTCGGCAAGCTCGCGGACGCCGGTGCGCTCCCCCGCGTACCCGAGCGGGTGTCCGAGAGCAAGGGAGAGGCCGCGGCCGACAGCGCGTCCTCCGCCGCCGACTGGCACATCTCGCTGCTCTCCGCGGCATCCTCCGACCGCCGGGCTCTCGCCTTCTCCCTCACTCAGCAGTCGGTGAACTGGTACTGCTCCCAACCCGATTGGGAGATAGTCCACTATTCGACGATGTGGGCGATGACGAAGGTCGGTGCGGGCAAGCTGTATCTGGACTGGCTGCGCACCGAACCGGAATTCAGGACCACCCAGGAACCCGAACTCACCGCCGAGGTCGAGCGGGTTCTCACGCTGTCCGTCTCCCGGCAGAAGGCCTGGTTCGACGACACGGTGGCGAGGGCCTGCGCCGACTCGACCATCAGCTTCCGGCCGAGGTAGGGGGACATCCCATGACATGGTGGCTACGGCAACGGGGCGGACTGTCCCTGCTGCCCGCGACCCTGGTCGGCTTCTGGGTGGTCCTGGCCGTGACCGCGGGCACGGTCGTCGGCATGCCGAGCCTGGTCGCCGACGTGGTTCCGGCGCGGCTCAGCGATTTCGCCTGTCTGGCCGTCAGCACCGCAGCCGTCGCTCTCCTGGAGCGCCGGCTGCCCGCCGTGGAGTGCGCGGCCCTGCGCCGTGTGGACCGTCTCGACGTGATCCTCGCCGTCGGATTCGTGCTCGGCGCCGCGGCGGGCGCCCTCGTGCTGCTCTCCGCCCACGACGAGGTGACCGCGGTCACCGCGGCGCGCAACGTGCTGTTCTTCGGTGGCCTGGCGCTGGCCGCGCACCCGCTGCTCGGCGCTCGCGCCGGCCTCGTCCCGGTCGGCTGGATGCTGCTGTCCCTCCTCAACGGCCGGCGCGCGTCCAACGATCCCTACCCCTGGGTGATCGTCGCCGAGGACGCCTACGTTCCCCATGCCGCGCTCGGCGCCGGACTCGCCTTCCTCGGCGGAGTCGTCGCGCTCGTCCTGCTCCCCCGACTCACCGCAAGGAACCGACCGTGAGCCTTCTCGTCGACGACGTCACCTTCGCCTACCGGCGGCGCAGGCCACCGGTCCTGGATCACCTCACCTACCGGATCTCCGACGGGCTGACGATCCTGCTGGGCCCCAACGGCGCCGGAAAGTCCACCCTGTTGCAGCTCCTCGCCGGCACGCTCAGCCCCCGCGCCGGGCACATCACGCTCGACGGGACCGACTCGACCGTGCGCTCCTACCGGCGCCATGTCGCCTGGCTCCCTCAGCACGTGCCCACCACCAAGTCTCTGACCGCCCGCGAATACGTCGCGTACGTGGCCTGGCTCAAGGGTGTCGAGCGCCGCGCCGCCTGGGACATCGCGGCGGACACGCTCCAGCGCGTCGACCTGGCCGACCAGTCGTCCACGCGCACCGCGCACCTGTCGGGCGGGCAACTGCGCCGCGTCGGCATCGCCTGTGCCCTCGCCCACGACGCCCGGCTCATCATCCTCGACGAGCCCACCGCGGGCCTGGATCCCCACCAGCGCACCGTCTTCCGCAACCTGCTGCGCGAGGTGTCGGCCCGGACCCCGGTCCTGATGTCCACCCATGACGTCGCCGATCTCGCCGAGGAAGCGGACACCGTCACCTGTCTGAAGGCCGGACGGATCACCTACGACGGTCCGACGCACGGTTTCCTCGCCCACGCCGACGCCGGATCCGCCCCCGGCAGACAGGCCGAGTCCGCCTACGCCTCCCTCATGGGCATCGCGTAGCGCGCCGCCGGCTAACCGAGCGCCATCTCCCAGATCAGCAGTTCGGCCGGGGTCCGCGCGACCGCCTCCAGATCCTTCGCGTCCGTGACGCGGGCCGCGTCCCCCACCCCCAACTCCACGCCGTCCAGCAGCACTTCGCCGCGCACGACATGGACGTACACGAACGCCCCGTCCGGCACCGCCGTCCGCTCCCCCGCCCCGAGGCGCCGTACGTGGAGCATCGTGCCCGCCTCCGGGATCGCGTACGGGGTGGAGTCGGCGATGCCGTGGACGATCTCGTACGAGGGGTCGCCGCCGGGCTCCAGGGGGGCGAGCCAGGTCTGGACGAAGGTCAGCGGGGTCTCGGCGTCGTTGCGTTCGACATGGCGTACGCCTGCCGCGGCGCTCAGGCGCTGGACGTCGCCCGCCCGGACGACCGTCTCGTGGCCCGCGGAGTCCCGGTGCGTCAGTTCGCCCTCGACGACCCAGGTCACGATCTCGGTGTGGCTGTGCGGGTGCTCGTCGAAGCCCGCGCCGGGCAGCAGCCGCTCCTCGTTGCAGGCGATCAGCGCACCGAAGCGGAGGTTGTCGGGGTCGTAGTGCGGCCCGAAGGAAAAGGCGTGCCACGACTCGATCCCGGCCCCGGGATCCCCACCGGGGTAGCGCTCCGTCGCGCGCCGTACGTCCGTCACACACCCCACGGTAGCGGCGCGCCGACGTCGAACGGGCGGCAAGTGCCCACCAACGCCCCCTGGGCCCACGACACCGACTAAGGCGCCCCCGGAGGCGACCGAGCCATCCAATGCGGCAGTCTTGTGCACGTGCCCGAACCCGAGACCCGTAAGCGTGATGCCGTGGCCGCCGAGACCCATCCGCACTCCGCGACGCTGCGGCGGCTGGAGAAGTCGTCCGGATCGCTTGCCGCGCAGGCGATCGCACGGATGGACGAGACGCTGCCGTGGTACCGGGCGATGCCCCCGGAGAACCGTTCCTGGATCGGGCTGGTCGCCCAGGCCGGTATCGCGGCCTTCACCGAGTGGTTCCGGCACCCGGACGCGCCGCAGGCCATCTCCACCGACGTGTTCGGGACCGCCCCCCGGGAGCTGACCCGGGCCATCACGCTCCGCCAGACCGTCGAGATGGTCAGGACGACCATCGAGGTCATGGAGTCGGCCATCGACGAGGTCGCCGCCCCCGGCGACGAGTCCGTGCTGCGCGAGGCGCTGCTCGTCTACGCCCGTGAGATCGCCTTCGCGACCGCCCAGGTCTACGCCCAGGCCGCCGAGGCCCGTGGCGCCTGGGACGCCCGTCTGGAGTCGCTCGTCGTCAACGCCGTGCTCAGCGGGGAGGCCGACGAGGGCGCCGTGAGCCGGGCCGCCGCGCTCGGGTGGAACGCGCCCGAGCATGTGTGCGTGGTGCTGGGCACTGCCCCCGACGGGGACTCCGAGCTGACCGTCGAGGCGATCCGGCGGGCCGCCCGGCACGCCAAGCTCCAGGTGCTCACCGGGGTGCTCGGCTCCCGGCTCGTCGTCATCGCCGGCGGCAGCGACAACCCGCTCGCGGTCGCCAAGTCGCTGATCGGGCCTTATGCGGCCGGACCCGTGGTCGCCGGACCCGTCGTACCCGATCTGCTGGCCGCGACCCGCTCCGCGCAGGCGGCCGCCGCCGGGCTCAAGGCGTGTTCCGCCTGGCAGGACGCCCCGCGCCCGGTGCTGGCGGACGATCTGCTTCCGGAACGTGCGATGGCGGGTGATCCCGGGGCGCGCGAGCAGTTGGTGGAGGAGATCTACAGACCGCTGGAGGAGGCCGGGTCCGCGCTCCTGGAAACGCTCTCGGTCTACCTCGAACAGGCGTCCAGTCTGGAGGGTGCGGCCCGGATGCTCTTCGTGCATCCCAACACCGTGCGCTACCGGCTTCGACGTGTGACTGACGTCACCGGCTGGTCGCCCTCCGATGTACGCTCCGCGTTCACGCTCCGGATCGCGCTGATCCTGGGGCGTCTGGTCGACGGAGATCTCCAGCCCTAGGCTTTTGTCGGGGGCCCACAAAACCCCCTCGTGTTCTTCGTCCCTGTCCCCACGGGCGGCTTGGGCCGCCCACAAGAGAGAGTGTGAGAGTGCTCGTACTCGTCACTCCCGGCCAGGGCGCCCAGACGCCCGGCTTCCTGACCCCCTGGCTCGAACTCCCCGGTGCCGCGGACCGCGTCGCCGCGTGGTCGGACGCCATCGGCCTGGACCTCGCCCACTACGGCACACAGGCCGACGCGGACGCCATCCGCGACACCGCGGTGGCCCAGCCGCTGCTGGTCGCGGCCGGTCTGCTGTCCGCCTCGGCACTCGGTGCCGTGACTCCTGGTGCGGTCGCGGGCCACTCCGTCGGCGAGATCACCGCCGCCGCGTTCGCGGGCGTCCTGGACGACTCCGCCGCGCTCACCCTCGTCCGCAAGCGGGGTCTGGCGATGGCCGACGCCGCCGCGATCACCGAGACCGGCATGTCCGCGCTGCTCGGCGGCGACCCCGAGGTCTCCGTCGCGCACCTGGAGAAGCTGGGCCTGACCCCGGCGAACGTCAACGGCGCGGGCCAGATCGTCGCCGCGGGCACGCTGGAGAAGCTGGCCGTGCTGAACGACGACAAGCCCGAGGGCGTCCGCAAGGTCGTCCCGCTCAAGGTCGCCGGCGCCTTCCACACGCACCACATGGCCCCCGCGGTCGACGCGCTGGCCAAGGCCGCCGCCGACCTCGCGCCGGTCGACCCGACGCTCACCTACGTCTCCAACAAGGACGGCCGAGCCGTCGCCACCGGCGCCGAGGTGCTGGAGCGGCTGGTCGGCCAGGTCGCCAACCCGGTCCGCTGGGACCTGTGCATGGAGACCTTCGTCGGCCTCGGCGCGACCGCGCTGATCGAGGTGTGCCCCGGTGGCACCCTCACCGGTCTCGCCAAGCGCGCGATGAAGGGCGTGGAGACGCTGGCCCTCAAGACCCCCGACGACCTCGACGCTGCCCGCGAGCTCATCGCTCGGCACAGCGCCTGAAAAGGAGCCCAGGAGCAATGTCGAAGATCAAGCCCAGCAAGGGCGCCCCGTACGCGCGCATCCTCGGTGTCGGCGGCTACCGCCCCACCCGGGTCGTGCCGAACGAGGTGATCCTCGAGACGATCGACTCCTCCGACGAGTGGATCCGCTCGCGCTCCGGCATCCAGACCCGGCACTGGGCGAACGACGAGGAGACCGTCGCCGCGATGTCGATCGAGGCGTCCGGCAAGGCGATCGCCGACGCCGGGATCTCCGCCGAGCAGATCGGCGGCGTGATCGTCTCGACCGTCTCGCACTTCAAGCAGACCCCGGCCGTCGCGACGGAGATCGCCGACAAGCTGGGCACGGACAAGGCGGCCGCCTTCGACATCTCGGCCGGGTGCGCGGGCTTCGGCTACGGGCTGACCCTCGCCAAGGGCATGATCGTCGAGGGCTCGGCGGAGTACGTCCTCGTGATCGGCGTGGAGCGGCTGTCGGACCTGACCGACCTGGAGGACCGGGCCACGGCCTTCCTGTTCGGCGACGGCGCGGGCGCGGTCGTCGTGGGTCCGTCCAAGGAGCCCGCGATCGGCCCGACCGTCTGGGGCTCCGAGGGCGACAAGTCGGAGACCATCAAGCAGACCGTGCCGTGGAACGAGTACGACTCCGCGGGCAAGTTCCCTGCGATCACGCAGGAGGGCCAGGCGGTCTTCCGCTGGGCCGTGTTCGAGATGGCGAAGGTCGCCCAGCAGGCGCTGGACGCGGCCGGAATCAGCCCGGACGACCTGGACGTCTTCATTCCCCACCAGGCCAACGAGCGGATCATCGACTCGATGGTGAAGACGCTCAAGCTGCCGCAGCACGTCACGGTCGCCCGCGACGTGCGCACCACCGGCAACACCTCGGCCGCCTCGATCCCGCTCGCGATGGAGCGGCTTCTGGCGACCGGGGAGGCGAAGAGCGGCGACACGGCGCTCGTCATCGGCTTCGGGGCGGGTCTCGTGTACGCAGCGACGGTCGTTACCCTCCCCTAGGCACTCCGTGCCGGATCCCGGTCCGGTGCGGGAAGCACTGCCAACCCTCTGGATATTGGAAAAGAAGGAGCGCCATCATGGCCGCCACTCAGGAAGAGATCGTCGCCGGTCTCGCCGACATCGTGAACGAGATCGCCGGCATCCCGGTTGAGGACGTCCAGCTGGACAAGTCCTTCACCGACGACCTGGACGTCGACTCGCTGTCCATGGTCGAGGTCGTCGTCGCCGCCGAAGAGCGCTTCGACGTCAAGATCCCGGACGACGACGTCAAGAACCTCAAGACCGTCGGTGACGCCACCGACTACATCCTCAAGCACCAGGCCTGAGTCCCTGCTCGGGCCGGACGCTGACCGGCCCCGCCACCCGGCGGTGGCGCCGCTTCATCCTCGTACCGTTGGAGAAAGATTTCCCGTGAGCCCGACCAATCGCACCGTGGTCGTCACCGGTATCGGCGCAACCACACCGCTGGGTGGCGACGCAGCCTCTACCTGGGAGGGTCTGGTCGCCGGCAAGTCCGGCGTCAAGCCCCTGGAGCAGGAGTGGGCCGCCGACCAGGCGGTCCGCATCGCGGCGCCCGTCGCCGTGGAGCCGACCGAGGTCATCCCGCGGCCGCAGGCCCGGCGCCTCGACCGCTCGGCGCAGTTCGCGCTGGTCGCCGCCAAGGAGGCCTGGGCGGACGCCGGTTTCGAGGGCAAGGCCGGTGAGGAGGGCTCGGTCGGCGACGTCGACCCGGACCGCCTCGGCGCCGTCATCGCCTCCGGCATCGGCGGCGTGACGACCCTGCTCGACCAGTACGACGTGCTGAAGGAGAAGGGCGTCCGCCGCGTCTCCCCGCACACCGTCCCGATGCTGATGCCGAACGGCCCCTCGGCCAACGTGGGCCTGCTGGTGGGCGCCCGTGCGGGCGTGCACACGCCGGTCTCCGCGTGCGCCTCGGGCGCCGAGGCCATCGGCTACGCCATCGAGATGATCCGCACCGGCCGCGCCGACATCGTCGTCGCGGGCGGCACGGAGGCGGCGATCCACCCGCTGCCCATCGCCGCGTTCGGCAACATGATGGCGATGTCCAAGAACAACGACGACCCGCAGGGCGCCTCGCGTCCCTACGACGTCGCCCGGGACGGCTTCGTCCTCGGCGAGGGCGCGGGTGTGGTCGTCCTGGAGTCCGCGGAGCACGCCGCCAAGCGCGGTGCCCGCGTGTACGCCGAGGCGGTCGGCCAGGGCATCTCCGCCGACAGCCACGACATCGTGCAGCCCGAGCCGGAGGGGCGGGGCATCTCGGCCGCCCTGCAGCACCTGCTCGACAGCACCGACCTGAACCCGGCGGAGATCGTGCACGTCAACGCGCACGCCACGTCGACGCCGGCCGGTGACATCGCCGAACTCAAGGCGCTGCGCAAGGTGTTCGGGGACGACGCGGACCACATGGCGGTCTCGGCGACCAAGTCGATGACCGGTCACCTGCTGGGCGGTGCCGGTGGCATCGAGACGGTCGCGACCGTCCTCGCCCTGTACCACCGGGTGGCTCCGCCGACCATCAACGTCGAGAACCTCGACCCGGAGGCGGAGGCCAACGCCGACGTCGTCCGCGGCGAGGCGCGCAAGCTGCCCGTGGAGGGCCGTATCGCCGCGCTGAACGACTCGTTCGGCTTCGGCGGGCACAACGTGGTGCTGGCGTTCCGCACCGTCTGAGAACGTGCATGAAGGGCCCCCACCGAGCGGTGGGGGCCCTTTCACGTGGACGGCGGGCTCAGACGACCTGGTGCAGCCAGCGGACCGGGGCTCCCTCGCCCGCGTACCGGAACGGCTCCAGCTCGTCGTCCCAGGGCTTGCCGAGGAGCTTCGCCAGCTCGGCCTCCAGGTCGGTCTCGCCGCGCTGTGAGCGGGTGAGCGCGGCCCTGAGCCGGTCCTCCGGGATCAGGATGTCGCCGTGGATGCCGGTGACCGCGTGGAAGATGCCGAGGTCGGGGGTGCAGCTGTAGCGCTCGCCCTCGGCGGTGGCGCAGGGCTCTGCGGTGACCTCGAAGCGCAGCAGGTGCCAGCCTCTCAGGGCCGACGCGAGCTTGGACGCGGTGCCGACCTCGCCCTTCCAGGAGAACTCCGAGCGCCAGGTGCCGGGCGCGGCCGGCTGCCGGATCCAGTCGAGGTTGACGCGCGTGCCGAGCACCCCGGCGACGGCCCACTCGACGTGCGGGCACAGCGCGCGCGGCGCGGAGTGCACGTAGAGAACTCCACGTGTCGTCACCGGGACCTCCGGACAGAGCGGGACAAGTCTTGCTGGCTGACATGACGGGTGTGGCAGGCAGCCACGTTGATGGCGAGGCTACCGTGCGGCGGCGCAAGGAGTGTGACGTACCGTCGGTCCCGGTGCCCACAAACGCCCGCCATTCACCCGGCAGGACGCCAGGAGGGGTGCGAACCCTTCCCCGGGGCGCCCGGGAACTCTCGCGCGTTGTCATGAGTGACCGCCATTTCGCGAGGGGACCGAGGGGACCGGCATCGGATGCGCAAGCCACACCGCCGCGCGCGGACCGTCACCGCCTTCCTGACGGCGGCCGTCCTGGGCGTCGCCGGCTGTGACGCCGTCGGCGGGGACTCGGCGGCCCCCACCACGAAGGCGAAGCCCTCCCCCACCCCGACGTCGGTCTGGGACACCAGCCCCGGTTCGATAGCGGCGGTCGGCGACTCCATCACACGCGGCTTCGACGCCTGCGGGATCCTCCAGGACTGCCCGGACGTGTCGTGGGCGACCGGCGGCAGCACCCAGGTCGACTCGCTCGCCGTACGACTGCTGGGGCGGGCGAAGGCGGCTCAGCGGAGCTGGAACTACGCGGTGACCGGGGCGCGGATGGCGGATCTGCCGGCGCAGATGACGCGGGCGGCGGCGCGCGCACCGGGCCTGGTGACGGTGATGGTGGGCGCCAACGACGCCTGCCGGGACTCCACGGCGGCGATGACCCCGGTGGCCGACTTCCGGGCCGCCTTCGAGGACGCGCTGAGCGTGCTGCGGAAGAAGGCGCCCAAGGCGCAGGTGTACGTCGCGAGCGTGCCGAACCTCAAGCGGCTGTGGTCCGAGGGGCGCACCAACCCGATGGGCAAGCAGGTGTGGAAACTGGGCATCTGCCCGTCGATGCTGGCCGACGCGGACTCCCTGGACGCGGTGGCGACCGAGCGGCGGGACACCGTGCAGGAGCGGGTGGAGGCCTACAACGCCGTACTGAAGGAGGTGTGTGCGCAGGACGAGCGGTGCCGCTTCGACGGGGGCGCGGTGTACGACTACCGCTTCGGCACCGACCAGCTCAGCCACTTCGACTGGTTCCATCCCAGTGTGAACGGACAGGCGCGTCTGGCGGAGATCGCGTATCGCAAGGTCATATCGGTCACCTGACGTCCGGTGGCCTAAAGTTCCGCACATGAACGAACTCTTCGGCACACTTTCCGACGGCACCCCCGTCCACCGCTGGACCCTGGAGCGCGCCGGTGTCCGGGTGCGGATCCTGTCGTACGGCGGGATCGTGCAGTCCGTCGAGGTCCCGGACCGGGACGGGCGGACCGCGGACGTGGTGCTGGGGTTCGCGGACCTGGACGGGTATCTGGAGCACCCGGGGCCGTATCTGGGCGCGTTGATCGGCCGGTACGCGAACCGCATCGCGGGCGCCCGTTTCGAGCTGGACGGGCTGACGTACGCGCTGGCGCCGAACAACGCGCCGAACTCCCTGCACGGCGGGGAGAACGGCTTCGACAAGCGGGTGTGGGACGTGGCGCCGGTCGAGCACGGGGTGCGGCTGAGCCGGGTCGCCGTGCACGGCGAGGAGGGCTTCCCGGGGCGCCTGGAGGTCGTGGTGACGTACACCCTGGACGCGTCGGGGGCGCTGCGGACCGCGTACGAGGCGGTCACGGACGCGCCGACGCTCGTGAACCTGACGAACCACAGCTACTTCAACCTGGCCGGCTCCGGGAACGCGGGCGGGCACGAACTGCGGATCGCCGCCTCGCGGTTCACGCCGGTCGACGCGGATCTGATCCCGACCGGGGTGGAGGAGGTCGAGGGGGGCCGCTTCGACTTCCGGCAGGGGCGCAAGGTCGGCGCGGGCTACGACCACAACTTCGTGCTGGACAAGGGGATCACGTCCGGGCCCGTGGAGGTGGCCGAGCTGCACGACCCGGCGTCCGGGCGGGTGCTGACGGTGGCGACCACCGAGCCGGGGCTCCAGCTGTACACCGCGGACCATCTGCCCGAGCCCTTCGCGCCGGGCGACGGCATCGCGCTGGAGACCCAGCACTTCCCGGACTCCCCGAACCGTCCGGAGTTCCCGAGCACGGTGCTGCGGCCGGGGCAGACGTACCGCTCGGAGACGGTGTACGGATTCACCCACCGGTAGCGGACACCGGTGGAGACACATGAGCCCCGGCCCAGGGGTCAGGTCCCGGGCCGGGGCCGGCTTGTGTGAGGGCTGTGCCCCCTGGGATCAGACGTTAATCGTCGCCGTCACGCGGCGGTCCTCGATCGAGCGTCCGACCTGGATTTCGTACGAACCCTTCACAAACGACCACCTGGAGGTCTTCTCGTCCCAGATCTCGAAGGCGCGCCGGGGCAGCTCCACGGTGACCTCGACGCTCTCCCCGGGCGCCGCCTCCGCGGCGGCGAACCCGGCGAGCCGACGGGCCGGGCGCTCGGCGTCGGGCTCGGCGGGCGCCAGATAGACCTGGACGACCTCGCGGCCCGCACGGTCGCCGGAGTTGCGCAGCCGGACTCGGACGGTGGTGCCCTGTACCTCGACCGACTCGTAGGTCCAGTCGGTGTAGCCGAGGCCGTGCCCGAAGGGGTACGCCGGGGTGCGGCCCTCCTTCTGCCAGGCGGTGTAGCCGATGAAGACGCCCTCGTCGTAGGGGAGCGCGCCGTCCTCGGGGACGACCCGGGTGACCGGGGCGTCGGCCAGGGTGCCCCAGGTGGTGGGGAGCCGGCCGCCGGGCTCCTCGGCGCCGGTGAGCACGTCGGCGAGGGCCGCGCCGCCCTCCTGGCCGGGGAACCAGCTGAGCAGGACCGCGGCGACGTCGTCGCGCCACGGCAGCTCCACCGGGGAGCCGGAGTTGACGACCACGACGGTGTTCGGATTGGCGGCGGCGACCGCGCGGACCAGGTCGTCCTGGTGGCCGGGGAGGCGGAGGTCGGTGCGGTCGAAGCCCTCGGACTCGACGCGTTCGGTGGTGGCGACCACGACCACGGCGGTCTCGGCGTTCCGGGCCGCTTCGACGGCCTCGGCGATCAGCTCGTCCGCGTCGCGCTGCGGGTCCTGGTGGGCGAGGGCGAAGATGATCGCCTGCATCGGGACGTCCGCCGAGACGTCGATGACGTGGGTGAGGGAGACTTCGACCGGTTCGCCGGCGGTGAGTTCGACCCGGGCGCGCGGTGTGGGCTCGCCGAAGAAGCTGATGAAGGGGTCGTCCTTCGGCGGCCGCTGGACGTCGTCGAAGACGGCCGCGGCGCCGATGGTGAGGGTGAAGGCGCCGATGCCCTGGATGCCGAAGGTGTGCGTGCCGCTCTCGCGCGGGGTGTAGGTGCCGGTCAGCTCGACGGTGTGCAGGCCGTCGTGGGTGACGCCCTCGGGGAGCGCCGAGGGGCCCATCCACTTGAGCTGGCCGCCGGGGGCGGAGTCGGTGCCGATGACGTTCCCGGCGGCGTCCCGGCAGACGGCGCGCAGCGCGAATCCGGTGTCGAAGGTGGAGAGTTCGGTGTTCGGGTCGGCGCCGAGGGCGTAGGTCACCGAGCCCTCGGGAAGGGCCGCGGTGAGGCCGTCGAGCGGGGAGACGATCCGGTCCGGGAAGACGGTGGCGGAGCCGCCGCCGAGGACGCGGGCCTCGCGGGCGGCGGCGCCGATGAGGGCGACGGTGCCGCTGCGGAGGGGAAGCGCTCCCTGGTTGCGCACCAGCACGAAGGAGCGGTGGGCGATCTCGCGGGCCAGCGCGGGGCCGTCGACGGTCTCCGGGAGGTCGGTGACGACGGGCGGTGCGCCGTCGAGGATCCCCACCCGGGCGGCGAGCCGCAGCACATTGCGTACGGCCGTGTCGACCGCGCTCTCCTCGACCTCGCCGGCGCGCACGGCCTGCGCGAGGGGCTCGCCGTAGACGGTCGTCGGGCCGGGCATGGCGACGTCGAGGCCGCCTTCGATCGCGGCCTTGGTGGAGCGGGCGGCCAGCCAGTCGGAGACGTTGTAGCCGTCGAAGCCCCATTCGCCGCGCAGGACTTCGTTGACCAGGTAGTGGTGCTCGGTCATCGTCGTGCCGTTGACCGTGTTGTAGGCGGTCATGATGCCCCACGGGTGGGCGTTCTCGACGATGTGCTCGAAGGGCGCCAAGTAGAGCTCGCGCAGGGTGCGTTCGGAGACGCGGTTGTCCACCGTGAAGCGGTCGGTCTCGGCGTCGTTGGCGACGAAGTGCTTGACGGTGGTGCCGACGCCGCCCTCCTGGACGCCGGTCACATAGCCCGCGCCGATCACGCCGGTGAGGTAGGGGTCCTCGCTGTACGCCTCGAAGTGCCGTCCGCCGAGCGGGGAGCGGTGGAGGTTGACGGTCGGGGCGAGCAGGACGTGCACGCCCTTGCGGCGGGCCTCCTGGGCGAGCAGTACGCCCGCGCGGCGGGCGAGCGCGGGGTCCCAGGTGGCGGCGAGGGCGGTCGGGGAGGGCAGGGCGATCGACGGGTCGTCGGCGCTCCAGCGCACGCCCCGCACGCCGATCGGGCCGTCCGACATGACGAGGGACTTGAGGCCGATCTCCGGGAGCGGGGGCAGCGACCACATGTCCTGGCCGCCCAGGAGACGGGCCTTCGCGTCCAGGTCGAGCCTGGCGAGCGCCGCCTCTACGGCGGCTTCGCGGGCCGCGTCGGCCGGAGTGTGGGTGCCCGCCATGGGGTCCTCCTGGATTGGGGTCCGTGCAGTCCCCTCATCGTGCACCCGTTACCTGTAGAGCGGTAGGTTTCGTTATCCTGCCGTAACATTTGCCTCATGCGGATGCCGTACGGTGACGCCATGGGTGCGAGGACCAGGAGCGAGGAACGCCGGGCCGAGATCGTCCGGGCGGCGCTGGAGGTCATCGCCGAGCGCGGTTACCGGGGGGCGAGTCTCGCCGCGGTCGCGGAGCGGGTGGGGCTGACCCAGCAGGGGCTGCTGCACCACTTCCCGACGAAGGAGGCGCTGCTGGTCGCGGTGCTGGAGGAGCGGGACAAGTGGGACGCGGTGCCCGGCGGCACCTGGCGGGTGGACCTGCTCGCCTCGCTGGTGGAGTACAACGCGATGCGACCCGCGATCATCCAGACCTTCTCGGCGCTGCTCGGCGAGAGCGTGACGGAGGGGCATCCGGCGCGGGAGTTCTTCACCGAGCGCTATCTGCGGGTGCGCGCCTCGATGGCGGAGGTCCTGCGCGCCGAGTACGGCGACCGCCTCCCCAACGGCCTGACCCCCGAACGCACGGCACCCCTGATGGTCGCGGTGATGGACGGCCTCCAGTACCAGTGGCTCCTGGACCCCGAGTCGGTGGACATGCCGGGCGCGTTCCGGGACTTCCTGCTCCTGCTGGGCGAACGGCTGGACTGACCGTCACTGGTCCCAGAGCACCGCGAGCGACTTGCTCACCACGACGAGAACGGCGAGCGTGACCGCCCCGGCGGTGTCACCGGCGGCGAGCAGCGCGAGCACCCCCGCCCCGAACCACAGCGCCTCGAAGCCGACACGGACGGCACCACGTGTCTTGTACGGCGCCTTGCGGGCCCCGAACAGCGCCCACAGCGCGACGAGGAGGCCGGGGGCGGCGATGCCGAGCAGCCAGGCCAGAGGGGTGGCCACGTCCCGGGTGAAGCCCCAAGTGGCGGCCCCCGCAAGGGCACCGAGCTCGACGAGGAACAGAACCACCAGGTTGGCCGCCTTCATGGACGGCAGTATCACCCGCGGGCGGATACGGCCGCCACGACCTCGACCTCGATCAGGGCGAACTGCACGCGGCCGTGCGGGAGTTGGCGGTGCTGCGGGACGTGGGCGGCGGGCGGCTGCGGCGGCTGTTACTCCCCATGGCGTAGACCACTTCCGGCAGGTCATACTGCCGCCGTCCGCGACTCTCGCGCCCCACAGCGACCGGAAGGACCTGAACTCCCTTGAGATCCCTGCGTGTTCGGATCGGCATCCTAGGACTGACCCTGCTCGTCGGCTGCGCGGCGCCCAGCGTCTCGGCATCGGCCGCGGCCGCGCCCACCCCCACCGTCGAGGAGCAGCGGCTCGACAAGGCCGTACCCCAGGAGATCCTGCGGCGGTCCGGCTTCGACGCCGTGGCACCGCGTCTCACCGACGCGCTGGACAAGGTGCGGTCCTACGGCGAGGCCCGGGAGGCCGTCGTACGGCAGGGGTCCGCGCTGTGGCGGCGGGCCGTGGACCGGGCGCAGGGGCGGGGGCCGGCCGGGGGTGATCTGAGCCGGGACGACGACCGGCCGCTGTACTGGGCGCGGCTCGGGATGACGCGTGAAGTGCGCACCTGGGAGCCGTCGTTCGGGCTGTCGGAGAAGCAACGGGCCGCGCTGCTCGACGCGTTGGAGCGGACCTCGCGGGGGCAGACCGCGGTGCGGTATCCGGCGGGGCACGGGCTGAAGCGGGTGCTGGTGACCGGGTTCGACCCCTTCACGCTCGACCGGGACATACGGATCTCCAACCCGTCGGGGGCGACGGCGCTCGCGCTCGACGGGACGGTGATCTCGACGGCGGAGGGGCCGGCCCGGGTGGAGACCGTCGTCTTTCCGGTGCGGTGGCGGGACTTCACGGACGGGAGCGTCGAGCGGGCGCTGCGGCCGTATCTGAAGAAGGCGGATCTCTTCACGACCGTGAGTCAGGGGCGGGTCGGGCGGTTCGACGTGGAGCGGACCAACGGGGCCTGGCGGGGCGGGTTTCCGGACAACGACAACGTCGGGGTGACGGAGACGGTGCCGGTCGTGGATCCGGCGTCGCAGCCGCAATGGACTTCAACGACCCTGCCGTACGCGGCGATTGTGGCCGCTGACACCGGGCGGTTCCCGGTCTACGACAACACGAGCGTGACGGAGATCCCGGCGGGCGGGACGACCGCGGTCGTGCGGCCGGACGGGCCTACGGCGGGGTCCACCGCGCGAGCCGGGGGCGGGGGGAACTACCTGTCCAACGAGATCGCCTACCGGGCCACGCTGTTGCGGGACCGGCTCGGGCTGCACGACTCGTTGCCGGGTGGGCATGTGCACACGCCGGTGCTGGAGTTCGGGGCCGGGAACACGAGTGAGATCACGGACCCGGAGTTCGTGCGGAACCGGCTGGACATCATCGGGCAGGTGCGGGCGATTCTGAGGGTGGCGGTGGAATCAGCCGTCTAGCTCGCCGGAGACAACCTCCCCCTCGGCCGCCGTCTCCTCCCCCTCCGTCTCCTCGCCCAGCAGTTCCCGTGCCATCAGCGTCGCGCCCGCCACCGCGCCCGGCATCAGGAAGACCGCTACGAAGGGGATCAGGAAGGCGAGGCCGAGGGGGGTGCCGAAGCCCCAGACGAGGCGTTTGCGGGAGCGCAGGAGGGTGAGGCGGGCTCGGAGTTCGATGCCTCGGCGTTGGAGGGCGACCGAGGTCAGTTCCTCGGTGAGGAAGAAGCCCGTGACGAAGAAGCCGAGGACCGGCACCG
Organism: Streptomyces sp. NPDC047072; assembly: GCF_040643855.1. Classification (NCBI taxonomy): domain Bacteria; kingdom Bacillati; phylum Actinomycetota; class Actinomycetes; order Kitasatosporales; family Streptomycetaceae; genus Streptomyces; species Streptomyces sp. NPDC047072. The sequence continues at coordinate 128,376 of NZ_JBEYVC010000002.1, forward strand.
CCGTCTGGCCGACGACGGGGAGGAAGCCGAGCGCGAAGAGCAGGACCGCCCAGAGCAGCGCGCGGACCAGGATGCGCAGGCTGTCCCGCGCCGAGATCCACAGGTCGCGCCAGAGCGGCAGGCCGGACTCGGGGGCGGTGCCGTCCGGGGAGACGTCCCGGTCGACCTTCTCGGAGAGGTTCTCGTAGAAGGGCTGGCCGAGGAGGAGCGTCATCGCGGTGAAGGTCAGCACCGACAGCAGGAGCCCGAGCGCGAACAGGACCGCCGTCAGGAAACCGCGGAACAGGCCCTGCCAGGGGCTCGACCAGTCGTCGGCGAAGGGCGTCGCCCAGCCGACCAGGTCCCCGCCCCACAGGGCCAGCGCCACGAGGGCCGCCACGTACAGGACCAGGGTGATCAGGCCCGGGATCAGGCCGAAGCCGTACTGCCTGCCGTGCCCGGCCATCCATCGTTGGCCCTTGAGGAGATAGTGGAACCCCGCCCCGAGATCGCGCATGACCCGAACCCTATCGGGTGACGGTCACAGCGATCTTCGGGTGCCGGTCACGTCGAATCGCGTGGTCGTCACGTCGATTCGCGAGGTAGGTCTCGCCGAGCCGGAGCACCGCGCGCGGCGCGATCGCGTCGAGGATTTGGCGGGTGCCTCGGGGGCGGAGCGGCCGTGGTGGACCGGCGATGGCCCGCGACACACCGCTCGCCGCGGCCACGTCGGTGAGCGTCACCCGCCGCGATCCCGCCATCCTCACGCTCCGTGCAGTGCCTGCTCGGACCGCAAGTCCAGGTGGCCTCCCGGTTCATACAGGGGGCACCGCTCATACGGGAGACGCCGTCCATACGGCGGTCACCGCTCATACAGGGGGTCACCGCTCACACGGGCGTCACCGCTCACACGGGCGTCACCGCCACCACCACACCCCGTTCCGCCGTCGGAGACACCGCCGCCGAGACGCGGACCGCCACCGCCCGGGCCACCAGGCCCGCCCTCGTGGCCGCCGCGAGCAGCGCGGGCTGGAGCTGTTCCAGGCCGGAGACGAGGAGTTCCTCGCCGGCGACGAGGACCGGGCGGGCCGCCTTCGCCGTGGCCGCCGCCGCGTCCGTGAGGTCGGCCAGCGGCGGGAGGGCCGCGCGGACGACCCCGGAACCGGCGGCCGCCACCCGCTCGGCCAGCGCCACCTGGAGCGGCATCAGCGGGGCCAGCGCCGCGGTCAGCGCGTCGGCGATCCGGCGCAGCTCCGGCGTCGAGTCGTGCAGCACCTCCGTCGCGGCCCGCAGCAGCGGGGTCAACGCGAGCAGGGTCCCCGCGGCCAGCCCCGCCGCGGCGGGCAGCAGCGGTGAGCCCGCCTCGACCAGCTCGCCGAGGGCCGCGGCGAACTCCTCGACGGCCGGTTCCACCGCGTCCAGCACCGGCAGCAGGCTGTCGCCGACCGCCGCGAGCAGCGCCTGGGCCGGTGCGCTGACCGGGTGCACGGCGAGCGGGGCGCCGGTCGTGCCGAGCCGGGTCAGGGTCTCGACGATCCGGTAGAACGCCTCCTGGGCCTGCGGGGACGCGCTCGCCTCGGCCAGCTCGGCGGTCGTCTCGCGCAGGATGCGCAGCACCTCGGTGCCGGAACCGTCGCGCGGGTCGAAGGTGTTGAGCGCGATCCTGGTGATGTTCCCGGCCGTGTCGAGGAGTTGGCCGGTGATGTCGGTGGTGTTCCGTGCCATGCGCAGTACGTCGTCCCTGCTGGGGAGCGAAGGGATCGTCGCCATGGGCCTCTCCTGTGTGGCTCGCTCGCCGCCCGGTTCCGGTGACCCCAGCATGCCCCGTCCGGACGCCCGAGATGGGCCATCCGGGGCATCCGCGACACGAACTCCCTCTTGTTGCGGTTGAGTCGAACAGGTACACCTCGCCGTACCGATCTCAGGAAGCCCCGGAGGAGGTACGCGTGCCCACCACGAGAACCGTTCCTGCGAGACCCGTCCTGTTCACCGCCCTGGCGCTCGCGCTGCTGCTCACCCCGTCGAGCGCGAACGCCGACCCGAAGCCCGTCACCCGTGAGAGAGCGGGCGACCAGGGCCTCGCCCGGAGTCCGGAGAGCGCCGCCCGGCGGGCGCTCACCGCCGCCACCACCGCCTTCACGGACACCGGCCGCGGCTATCCGCGCGAGCAGGTGCTGACCCCCGACCCGGAGAACCCGGCGGACCGGTCGATCAAGCTCGGCCTCACCCCGTACCACGCGATCGCGCCGAAGCTGAACGCCCTCCAGCGGCTGGGCGACCGGGTCAGCGTGGAGGTCGCGGGCCGGTCGGCGGGCGGGCACCGGCTCTATCTGGTCACCGTGACCGCCTCGGAGACCGCCCCGCAGACCCGGGCCCAGGAGCGGATGCGCGAGCTCATCGAGAACGCGCCCGCGACGGCCGCCAAGTCCCGCGAGATCAAGGCGGGTTACAAGGCACCGGTCTTCTTCAACAACAACATCCACGGCAACGAGTGGGAGGGCACGGACGCCTCCCTGAAGCTCATCGAGCGGCTCGCCACAGCCGAGGACGGTCGCACAAAAGACCTTCTCGCCCACTCCCGGCTCTACTTCAACATCACCGCCAACCCGGACGGCCGGATCGCCGGCACCCGCCCGAACGCCAACGGCTTCGATCTGAACCGGGACTTCGTCACCGCCTCGCAGCCCGAGACGCGGGCGATGCGGCAGATCGAGATCGACAAGCAGCCGGCCGTCATGCTCGACCTGCACGGCTACGTCAACGGCACGCTGATCGAGCCCACCACTCCCCCGCACGGCGAGAACTACGAGTACGACCTGTTCCTCAAGAACACCTACGCCAACGCGCTCGGCATGGAGGCCGCCGTCAACGGCCTCGGCTACACGCCCGCGAAGGACGGGGTGCAGCCCGCGCAGATCCCTTTCCGGGACCAGGAGGAGGGCTGGGACGACTGGCCGCCGATCTTCACCCCGCAGTACGCGGCCTTCCACGGCACGGTCGCCGCTCACACGGTGGAGATCCCGCTGGCCGTGAACAACAGCGCGTACAACTCGCTGCCCGTCGAGGAGTTGCGCCGCCGGTCCGCGATCAACGTGGACGTCGCCGGTGCGGCTCTGAGAGCCACGCTCAACTTCGTGCAGGCGAAGAGGACTTCGCTGATCGCCGACCAGATCGAGGTGTTCCGGCGGGGAGCGGCGGGCGCGGCCCAGGTGCCGGTGAGCGCGAAGACCGTGCCGGGGATCGGGCCGGAGGACGTCTACACGACCGAGTTCCCGCGGGCATACGTGATCCCGGCAGGGACCACCGCCGCCGCCCGGCTCGTCGGCCACCTCCTCGCCAACGATGTCCAAGTCTCCCGCGCCACCCGCGACTTCCGGCTCGGCGGACGCTCGTACGCGAAGGGCTCGTACGTCGTCGACATGCGCCAGCCCAAGCGTGGCCTCGCGAACGTGCTGCTCGCGGACGGGCGGGACATCAGCGACAAGGTCTCGGTGATGTACGACATCTCGGGCTGGAGCCTGGGCCGGCTGTGGGGGGCCACGGTCACGCCGGTGACGTCCGGGAGCCTGAAGGGCGTACCGCTGAGGGCAGTTGAGGAGGCGACGGCCGTCGGCCGGGTCGCCGACCACGGCGACCTGCGGCTGCGGCTTTCCGACCCGCAGGAGATCGCGGCGCTCAACTCCCTGCTCCGGCAAGGGGTTCCGGTACGCCGATCAGCCGATGGCGGTGCGATCGTGCCGGGGTCGGCGCGGGAGCGGGCGCGGCAGGCGGCCCGTACGTACGACGTGGTGTTCGACAGGACAGAGGAGACCGGCACCACCACACTCCACCGCACCCGCGTCGCCGCCGCCGTCACCCCGGGCGAGCTGTTCGCGCTCAGGGAGATGAACTTCGAGGTCACGCCGGTCTCCACGGCCGTCCTGAACGCCGGTTTCGACTGGTCGGCGGTGGACGTGCTGTTCGTGTCGACCGGCCTGGACCGCAGCGCGCTCACCGCGGACGCCCGCACCGCCCTGGACGCCTTCCTCGCGGCCGGGCACGGGCTCGTCGGGCGGGGGTCGGACGGTGCCGCGCTGGGCACGGCCACAGGGCTGCTCGCCGTGAAGGCGGTGGAGGGCAACGGGGACGCCAACGGCGTGGTGCGCGTGGCGAATTCGGGTCCGGTGATGGCCGGTGCCCCCGATCACGGCTTCGTCTACGCACCCGTCTGGTTCACGGATCTCGGCCCGGGGGTCCGGGTGGAGCAGTCGTACGCGAGCGGCGATCCGCTCGTCTCCGGGCACTGGCGACCGCTTGCGGACGGCTCCGGCGGTCCGTCGGCGGCGGCCGGGCAGGCCTCGGTCGTCAGCGGCCCGCAGGCCGTCCTGTTCGGCACGGAGCCTCTCTTCAGGGATCATCCGAAGGGGGAGTTCACCCAGGTCGGGCGGGCATTGTTCACCATGGCGCACGCGAGCAGCGGCTGACGTCTGACATCGAGGAGAGCGGATGACGCAGGAGATCCACGGGAGGGTCGCGGACGGCTTCGAAGCCGTGCGTGAGGAGTTCGCCGCCTTCGTGGCGGGCGAACGTCCTGATTACGAGGGGCAGTTGAGTGCGTTCGTGCACGGCAGGCAGGTCGTCGACCTGTGGGCCGGGGAGGGGGTCGGACCGGACTCCCTGTACGGCGTGTTCTCGTCCACCAAGGGCGCCGCCCATCTGGTGGTCGCGCTCCTCGTCCAGGAGGGCACCCTGGAGCTGGACCGCAAAGTGACCTACTACTGGCCGGAGTTCGGCGCCGAGGGCAAGGGCCAGCTGACCCTGCGTGATCTGCTCGCCCACCGGGCGGGGGTGGTGGGCCTGGACGCGGGCTTCTCCGCCGACGAACTGGCCGACGACCGGGCGGTGGCCGAACGCCTCGCGGACCAGAGGCCGTTCTGGCGTCCGGGTACCGCCTTCGGCTACCACGCGCTCGTCATCGGCGCGCTCACCGGCGAGATCGTCCGGCGGGCGACGGGCCGCACCCTCCAGGAGGTGTACGAGGAACGGATCCGGGTCCCGTACGGCCTGGACTTCCATCTGGGCCTGCCCGCGGCCCTGGAGCCCCGCTACCGTCCGGTGCAGCCGATGGTGCCCACGCCCACCCAGCAGGTCGAGCTGGACGCGGCGCCGACCGGCCCGCACACACTGACCGCGATCGCCTTCAACCAGCATGTGCCGGCCCCCGGGACGATGGTGGACTACGCCAACTCCCGTGCCGTACGCGCCAAGGGGCCGGCGTCGGCGGGCGGGGTGGCGGCGGCGCGGGGGCTGGCCGGGATGTACGCGGCGGCGATCAGCGACCGGGGCGAGCGGCCCCCGCTGCTGAAGCCGGACACCATCGCGGAGGTCGGCCAGATCCACTCGGCCGGCTACGACCTGGTGGCGCGGACGCACAAGGCGTTCGGGCTCGGCTTCCAGGCCACGGCCGCCGCCTGGCACCCGTACCTCGGCGCGGGCGCCTTCGGGCACAGCGGGGCGGGCGGCTCGCAGGCTTTCGCGGACCCGCGCAGCGGCCTGGCCTACGGCTACACCCGGCGCCGGATGGCCTACCCGGGCGGCGCGGCCCCGGAGAACGACCGGTTCGTCCGGGCGGCGCACCGGGCGGCGCTGGCCACGGGCTGACACGGCAGGAGGCCGCACCCCACGTCCGGGGGTACGGCCTCCATCGGCTTGCGTCGGTCAGAGCTTGACGATCATCTTGCCCGTGTTGTCGCCGCGCAGGACCCCGAGGAACGCCTCCAGGTTGTTCTCGATGCCCTCGACGACCGTCTCGCGGTACTTCAGCTGTCCGGAGGCGACCCAGGGGCCGACCTCGGAGACGAACTCCCGCTGGAGGTCGTAGTGGTCGCCGACCAGGAAGCCCTGGATGCGGCCGCGGGTCTGGATCAGCCGGGCGAGGTTGCGCGGGCCGGGCGCCGGCTCGGTGTTGTTGTAGACGGAGATCATGCCGCACACCGCGATCCGGCCGCCCTCGTTGAGGGAGCCGATCGCGGCCTCCAGGTGGTCCCCGCCGACGTTGTCGAAGTAGACGTCGACGCCGTCCGGGGCCGCCTCGCGCAGCAGCTCGCTGACCTTGCCGCTCTTGTAGTTGAACGCGGCGTCGAAGCCGTACTCCTCGACGAGCAGTTTGACCTTCTCGTCCGAGCCGGCCGAGCCGATGACCCGGGAGGCGCCCTTGAGCTTGGCGATCTGGCCGACCTGGCTGCCGACGGCACCCGCGGCGCCGGAGACGAAGACCGAGTCGCCCTCCTTGAAGGAGGCGGTGCGCAGCAGGCCCGCGTAGGCGGTGAGGCCGGTCATGCCGAGGACGCCGAGGTACGTCGACAGCGGCGCGGCCTCCGCGTCGACCTTGACGGCGTTCTTCGCGTCCACCGCGGCGAACTCGCGCCAGCCGAGGAAGTGCAGGACGTGGTCGCCGACGGCGATGCCCTCGGCGTTGGACTCGATCACCTCGCCGACCGCGCCGCCCTGCATGACCTTGCCGAGCTCGAAGGGGGCGACGTACGACTTGGCGGCGCTCATCCGGCCGCGCATGTACGGGTCGACCGAGAGGTACTTGTTGCGGACCACTACCTGGCCCTCACGAGCGGTCGGGACCTCGGCTTCGACCAGGGCGAAGTCCTCGGGCTTGGGCCAGCCGACCGGGCGGGAGAGGAGGTGCCATTCGCGGTTCGTCATGATGCCTGGACCTTTCCATTTACTTCAGTACCTGAAACAACCATGCTCCTGAATATTTCATGTTGTCAAGTAACGGGGTACCCTGGAGACCATGCCCACACCTCACACAACCCGACCCGACGCGCTGACCATGGAGGTCGTCGAGCTGATCGGCGACGTGGTGGCCCGGTTCTACGCGGACTACGAGGACGCGGCCGCGGAGCACACGCTGACCGGGGCACAGGCGCGACTGCTGAGTCTTCTCTCCCTGGAGCCGCTGCCCATGCGCAAGCTCGCGCAGAAGCTGAAGTGCGAGCCGTCGAACGTCACGGGGATCGTGGACCGGCTGGAGGCGCGGGGGCTCGTGGAGCGGCGGCCGGATCCCGCGGACCGGCGGGTGAAGGTGGCGGCGGCGACGGACGAAGGGCGCCGGGTCGCGCGCGGGCTGCGGGAGGGGCTGCGGTTCGCCCGGGAGCCGCTGGCCGGGCTGTCGAAGGGGGAGCGGGAGTCCCTTCGGGACATGCTGCGGCGCATGCTGGACGCGTAGCGCTCCGCTGCGGGGGCCGTGATCGTCTGCGGCGCCGTCGTGGCTGGTCGCGCCCACGCGGCGGAGCCGCATATTCACACAGCCCCGCGCCCCTAGGTGTGATCCAGCCCCGCGTACTTCACAGATGCGAAATTCTTAGCTGCACCACCACAGGAACTGTGTGCACGTTTCCGACGGGGAGGGCTCCGGGGTCGGGGAGGCCGAGGTCGGGGTGGTGGTGGGGGTGCTGCCCGTGGTCGGTGTCGGACGCGAGGACGTCGAGGCCGACTGAGGAGTCTTCGTGGCGGTCACCTTGTCCGCGTCCTCGGACTTCGACGCGGAGGGGGACGGGGACTTCGAGGGTTCCCCGCCGGAAGAGGCCGACGGAACGATTCCGCTCGGGTCGGAGACGGGTGAGGCGGAGCCGCTCGGGGTCGACGTGGTGTCGCCGTCCGGCGACTCGTCGCCCGCCGACGCCGGCTTGGGGGAGCTGCCCGGCGCGTCCATGCCGAGTTCGGCGAGGCTGAGGCCGCCCGCCGCGAGGACGAAGCCGGCGGCTATCAGGAGGGTTCTGCGACGGCGTCTGCGGTGGGCCGCGGCTTTGCGATCGCGTCTGCTCGCACCCGCGGTGGGGTCGTCCGAGCCGTCCGGGTCCTCGTCGTCGTAGTCGTCGTGATCGTCGCCGCCGTCGTGACCGCCGTGGCCGTCACCACCGCCACCGCGACCGCCGTCACCGCCCCGGCCGCCGTCGCCAGGGCCCGCGGAGCCGTCGCCGCCAGGGGTGTCCTCGTAGCCCTGGGCATCCTCGTGCTCCTGGGCACCCTCGCGGCTCTCCGAGCCCTGAGTCTGCACCGCCCCGCGCTGCTCGGGCACGCCCGTGTACGGGACGATCTCGTGGCCGTACACGGCGGTCTCCGTGGCGTACCCGTCGTACGCCCCGGGAGCGGCCGTCTGAGCGCCTCCGGCGTAGGCGCCGTCGCCGTACTGTCCCGCGGCCCCGTACGCGTCGTACGCGCCCACAGGAGCCCCGACCGGCACCGGCACCGCCTGCGCGGGCACATACGGGTGGGCCGCGTACGCGCGCAGCGTTTCGGCGGAGGTGCCGCACCCCGGGCATGCGAGGGCGCCGTTGAGGTGCCGTCGGCACGGGTGGCAGTAGTCCATGACGCGGGAAGATTAAGGTTCCTGACCGGTAGCTTTCATAGTCACGGTGTGAAAGTTGTGTGCGGAACTCCCCCGTCCGCGAAAACCGCACCGAAAGCAGTGTCGAAACCGTTATGCGTTCGACCCATTGACACTCCTGCCACCCCGTCCTTACTGTCACGCCAGCATTTCGAACGTGTGACGAAATTTCGAACACACGTCACTGAGCCGACGAAGCAACGAGGGGCAACCGCCGTGCGCATCACCGGAATCAGCACACACGTGGTCGGGACGCCGTGGCGCAACCTGACCTACGTCCAGGTCCACACCGACGAAGGTGTCACCGGAGTCGGCGAGACCCGGATGCTGGGCCACACGGACGCGCTGATCGGCTACCTGCGGGAGGCCGAGGCCAACCACATTCTCGGATCCGACCCGTTCGCTGTCGAGGACCTCGTCAAGAGGATGAAGTACGGCGACTACGGCCGGGCCGGCGAGATCGTGATGTCCGGCATCGCCGTCATCGAGATGGCCTGCTGGGACATCAAGGGCAAGGCCCTCGGGGTGCCGGTCTGGCAGCTCCTGGGCGGCAGGGTCACCGACAAGGTCAAGGCGTACGCCAACGGCTGGTACACCACCGAGCGCACGCCCGAGGCGTACCACAAGGCCGCCCAGGGGGTCATGGAGCGCGGGTACCGGGCGCTCAAGATCGACCCCTTCGGCACCGGCCACTTCGAGCTGGACCACGAGCAGAGCCTGTACGCCGTCTCCCTCATCGAGGCCGTCCGGGACGCCATCGGCCCGGACGCCGAGCTGATGCTGGAGATGCACGGCCGCTTCTCCCCCGCCACCGCGGTGCGGCTGGCCAAGGAGCTGGCCCCCTTCAAGCCCGCGTGGCTGGAGGAGCCCTGCCCGCCGGAGAACCTGAAGGCGCTGGAGAAGGTCGCCGCCAAGGTCGACATCCCGGTCGCCACGGGTGAGCGCATCCACGACCGGATCGAGTTCCGCGAGCTCTTCGAGAGCCAGGCCGTCGACATCATCCAGCCGGACGTCGGCCACATCGGCGGCATCTGGGAGACCCGCAAGCTCGCCGCCACCGCCGAGACCCACTACGTGCTGGTCGCCCCGCACAACGTCGGCGGACCGGTGCTGACCGCGGCCTCCCTCCAGGTCGGCTTCACCGCCCCCAACTTCAAGATCCTGGAGCACTTCAACGACTTCGCGGACGCGGAGATCAAGAAGGTCGTCAAGGGGGCGCCCGAGGTCGTGGACGGCTACTTCCACCTCTCCGACGCGCCGGGTCTCGGTGTCGAGCTGGACGTGGACGCGGCGGCGGAGTTCCCGCAGCAGCAGGCCCGGTTCGACCTGTGGGCCGAAGGCTGGGAGCAGCGCAAGCCGAAGGGCTCCAAGTGACCACACGAGTCGTCATCGAGGCGCCGGGCGAGCATCGCCTGGACCCGCACGACCCCCGGCAGCCGGAGGCGGGCGAGGCGCTGGTGCGCGTGCACGCCGTCGGCATCTGCGGCAGCGACCGCGAGGTCTACCAGGGCAACCGGCCCGAGGGGTACGTCCGTTACCCCCTCACACCGGGCCATGAGTGGTCCGGGACGGTCGAGGCGGTGGGGACCGGAGTGCCTTCAAGTCTCGTCGGCCGCAAGGTCGTCGGCGAGGGCTTCCGCAACTGCCAGGTGTGCGACCGCTGTCACGCGGGCGAGACGACACTGTGCACCTCCGGCTACGAGGAGACCGGGTTCACCCAGCCGGGCGCGATGGCCACCACGCTCACGCTGCCTGCGCGTCTTCTCCATGTCCTGCCCGACGACGCGGACCTGACGGCCGCCGCCCTGCTGGAGCCGGCCGCCTGTATCGCGGCCGCCGCGCTCAAGGCGAACGCCGTTCCCGGCGAGCGGGTGGCCGTCGTGGGCACCGGGACGCTCGGGATGTTCGCCGTTCAGTTCCTGAAGGCGGGATCACCCGCCGAGCTGCTGGTGGTAGGGACCCGGCCCGATCGGGCGGAGCTTTCGAAAGCTTTCGGCGCGAGCGACTTCCGGACCCGGGACCAGGAGCTCCCCGACGACTTCGACGTCGTCATCGAGACCGCCGGGTCCGCGTCCGCCGCCCGCACCGCCGCCTCCCTGCTCAGGCGCGGCGGACGGCTGGTGCTGACGGGCATCCCGGCGCCGGGCGCCGAGGGCCTGGACCCGACGGATCTCGTCGTACGGCAGCTGGAGGTGCACACCGTGTTCGGGGCGCCGCCGGACGCCTGGGCGCACACCGTGCGGGTCTTCGGCGCCGGGTTGCTGGACCCGCTGCCGCTGGTCACCCACGAGCTGCCGCTGGAGAAGTTCCCGGAGGCGATCGAGCTGGTCGGGTCCGGTGATCCCAAGGTGGGCAAGGTACTGCTCCGCCCCTAGACGTACGCCGGTACGGGGTGACCTGACCACCCCGTACCGGCGTACCCCAAAGCCCCGCACGACTCAGGCCGCGAACCTTGTCCGAAATATCGAACACAAAGGACACCTTGTGACGACCGACGCTTCCGCCACGGCGGCCCGCAGGCCCGGAGAGCAGGCGCTCAGCGCGCTCGGCCTCGGCGCGCCCGCCCTCGACCCCGCCGACGCCTCGCCGCACACCTTCCCCGGCGGTGGCCGCTGGCGCACCGAGATCCCCTCCTGCGAGGGCCCCGAAGCGCTGGCCGTCGTCCTCAAGGAGGCCTCGCGGCTCGACGTGCCGATCCACCGCATCAGCCAGGGCAGCGGTGTGTGGATGCTGACCGACGCCGAGATCACCGAGATGGTCGAGGCGACGGGCGAACGCGACATCGAGCTCTGCCTGTTCACCGGCCCGCGCGGCACCTGGGACATCGGCGGCTCGGTCCGCACCGACTCGCGCGGCGGGGGCCTCAGGGCCCGCGGCCACGACGCCGTGGCCGGCTGTGTCGAAGACGCCGTCCGGGCAACGGAGTTGGGCGTCCAGTGCCTCCTCGTCGCCGACGAGGGCGTGCTGTGGACGCTGCACCGGGCGCGGGCCGCCGGGATCATCCCGGCCGACACCACCCTGAAGCTGAGCGCGCTCGTCGGACCGGTCAACCCGGCCGCGTTCGCGGTGTACGAGAACCTGGGCGCCGACTCCATCAACGTGCCCAGCGATCTGACGCTCGATCACCTCACGGAGATCCGGCGGGTGTCGGCGGCCCCGATGGACATGTACATCGAGGCCCCCGACGACCTCGGCGGTTATGTGCGGATGTACGAGGTCGCCGAACTGATCAGGCGCGGCGCGCCGCTGTACCTGAAGTTCGGCCTGTCCAAGGCCCCCGGGATCTACCCGTACGGCCACCACATGCGCGACCTGACCCTGAGCACGGCCCGGGAACGGGTGCGGCGCGGGCGGCTCGCCCTCGATCTGCTTCAACGGCACGGCGCGGACGGCGAGATGGCGCCGCTCGGCTCCCGACTGCCGGGCGCACTGCGCCGGTTCGAAACGCCCTCATAACGTTCCGGGCCACGCCTCTTCACAGAAGCAGACGCAGCCACACACAATCCCACACACCTCTTCCCGGTCACGACATCAAGGATGATGATCATGCGTACGCGTCGAGCCGCACTCTCCCTCATAGCCTCCTCCGCCTGTCTGGCGCTGACCCTGACCGCCTGCGGTCAGAGCAGCGAGGGCGGCAGCGACGAGGCGACCGGCAGCGCCAAGGGCGGCACCATCGGCATCGCGATGCCGACGAAGTCCTCCGAGCGCTGGATCACCGACGGCGCCAACGTCGAGAAGGACCTCCAGGCCAAGGGCTACAAGACCAAGCTGGTCTTCGGCGAGGACGACCCGGACCAGCAGGTCTCGCAGATCGAGAACCTGATCACCCAGGGCGTCAAGGCGCTGGTCATCGCCGCCATCGACAACAAGTCCCTGAACAACGTCCTCCAGCAGGCCGCCGACGCCAAGATCCCGGTCATCTCCTACGACCGCCTGATCCTCGGCACGAAGAACGTCGACTACTACGCGTCCTTCGACAACGAGAAGGTCGGCAGGCTCCAGGGCCAGTACATCGTCGACAAGCTGGGCCTCGCGGCCGGCAAGGGCCCCTTCAACATCGAGCTGTTCGCCGGCTCCAACGACGACAACAACACCAAGTACTTCTTCAACGGCGCGATGAGCGTGCTCCAGCCGTACATCGACAGCAAGAAGCTCGTCGTCAAGTCCGGCCAGACCGCGATGACCCAGGTCACCACGTTGCGCTGGGACCCCGCCACCGCCCAGAAGCGCATGGAGGACACGCTCACCTCCACGTACACCAGCGGCCGGGTCGACGCGGTCCTCTCGCCGTACGACGGCATCTCCATCGGCATCATCGCCGCCCTGAAGTCCGACGGCTACGGCACCAAGGCCAAGCCCCTGCCGGTCATCACCGGCCAGGACGCCGAACTCGCCTCGGTGAAGTCGATCATGGCGGGGCAGCAGTCGCAGACGGTCTACAAGGACCTGCGCAAGCTCGCCGAGGTCGCGACCAACATGGTCGACTCCGCCCTCAACGGCAAGGACCCCGAGATCAACGACACCAAGTCGTACAACAACGGCACCAAGGTCGTCCCCGCCTACCTGCTGCAGCCGGTGAGCGTCGACAAGTCCAACTACGAGAAGGTCCTGGTGGACGGCGGCTACTACACGGCCGACCAGCTCAAGTAAGCGCCGTCACCTACTGATTGGAAGGCACGACCATGGCGGGACCCGTCCTGGAAATGCGCTCGATCGTCAAGACCTTTCCCGGTGTCAAAGCGCTGTCGGACGTCACCCTGACCGTCCGCCAGGGCGAGGTCCACGCCATCTGCGGTGAGAACGGCGCCGGGAAGTCCACCTTGATGAAGGTGCTCTCCGGCGTCCATCCGCACGGCAGTTACGAGGGGGACATCCTCTTCGAGGGGGAGCTCTGCTCCTTCAAGGACATCCGGGCCAGCGAGCACCACGGCATCGTCATCATCCACCAGGAACTGGCGCTGTCGCCGTACCTCTCCCTCGCGGAGAACATCTTCCTCGGCAACGAGCACGCCAGGGGCGGGTTCATCGACTGGCGGGAGACCCTGCGGCACGCCACCCAACTGCTGCGCCGGGTCGGTCTCGACGACCACCCGGAGACCCGCGTCGCCGACATCGGCGTGGGCAAGCAGCAGCTGGTGGAGATCGCGAAGGCGCTGTCGAAGAAGGTGAAGCTGCTGATCCTGGACGAGCCGACGGCGGCGCTCAACGACGAGGACAGCGACAAACTCCTCGATCTGATCCTGGAGTTGAAGAACCAGGGCATCACCTCGATCATCATCTCCCACAAGCTCAACGAGATCCGCAAGGTCGCCGACTCGGTGACGATCCTGCGCGACGGGCGGACCATCGAGACGCTCGACGTGAAGGCGAAGGAGACGACCGAGGACCGGATCATCTCCGGCATGGTGGGCCGCGACCTCGACCACCGCTTCCCCGAGCGCACGCACTACGAGGGCGAAGTGGGCTCGGCGCCCGCGCTGGAGATCCGGGACTGGACCGTCCACCACCCGATCGACCAGCAGCGCAAGGTCGTCGACGACGTGTCGATCAACGTCAAGCGCGGCGAGATCGTCGGCATCGCGGGCCTGATGGGCGCGGGCCGCACCGAACTCGCGATGAGCGTCTTCGGGCGCACCTACGGCCGGCACGCGGCCGGTACGGTCCTCAAGGACGGCAAGGAGATCCGGACCCGGACCGTCTCCGAGGCGGTCGAGCACGGCATCGCCTATGTCACCGAGGACCGCAAGCACTACGGCCTCAACCTCATCGACACCATCAACCGGAACATCTCGCTCACCGCGCTGAGCAAGGTCGCGAAGCGGGGCGTGGTCGACGAGCAGGAGGAGCGGAAGGTCGCCGAGGGCTTCCGCAAGTCCATGAACATCAAGGCGCCGACCGTCTTCGAGCCGGTGGGCAAGCTGTCCGGCGGCAACCAGCAGAAGGTCGTCCTCAGCAAGTGGATCTTCGCGGGTCCCGAGGTGCTGATCCTGGACGAACCCACGCGCGGCATCGACGTCGGTGCCAAGTTCGAGATCTACACGGTCATCGACCAGCTGGCCGCGCAGGGCAAGGCGGTCGTCTTCATCTCCTCCGAGCTGCCCGAGCTGCTCGGCATGTGCGACCGCATCTACACCATGGCCGCCGGACGGCTCACGGGTGAGTTCTCGCGGGCCGAGGCCACGCAGGAAGTGCTGATGCGCCAGATGACGAAGGACAAAGAGGTAACGCGATGAGCACCGATGTGACGGACAAGGTCCCGGCCGCCGCGCCGCCGGGCAAGGGCTCAGGCTCGTCCTCGGGAGAGGGCCTGCTGCACCTGGTGCTGAACGGGCTGCGCCGCAACATGCGCCAGTACGGCATGCTGATCGCGCTCGGCCTGCTCATCGTGCTGTTCCAGGTGTGGACCGGCGGCGACCTGCTGCTGCCGCGCAACGTCTCCAACCTGGTGCTGCAGAACAGCTACATCCTGATCCTCGCGATCGGCATGATGCTGGTGATCATCGCGGGCCACATCGACCTCTCGGTCGGTTCGCTGACCGCGTTCACGGGCGCCTTCGCGGCCGTACTGACCGTGCAGCACGGTGTGGCGTGGCCGCTCGCGCTGCTGCTGTGCCTGGCCATCGGCGCGGTCGCCGGCGCGGCACAGGGGTACATGATCGCGTACTTCGGCATCCCCTCCTTCATCGTCACCCTCGCGGGCATGCTGATCTTCCGCGGTCTGACGGAGATGTTCCTGGAGGGCCAGACCCTCGGCCCGTTCCCCGACGGTCTGCAGAAGATGGGCAACGGCTTCCTGCCGGAGGTCGGTCCGGACACCAACTACCACAACCTCACGCTGCTGCTGGGCCTCGTCCTGCTGGCGTCCGTGGTGTGGCAGGAGGTCCGCGACCGGGGGCGGCAGAAGGAGTTCTCCCTGGAGGTCGCGCCCACCAACCTCTTCCTGCTCAAGCTCGTCGCCATCGCCGCCGCGATCCTCACGCTGACGCTGCTGCTCGCCAGCTACAAGGGCGCCCCGATCATCCTGATCATCCTCGGCGCGCTGGTCGTCGGCTACGGCTACGTCATGCGCAACGCGGTCTTCGGCCGGCACATCTACGCGATCGGCGGCAACCTGCCGGCCGCGAAGCTGTCCGGCGTCAAGGACAAGAAGGTCACCTTCCTTGTCTTCCTGAACATGGGCGTGCTCGCGGCCCTGGCGGGTCTGGTGGTCGCCGCCCGTCTGAACGCGGCCTCCCCGAAGGCGGGCCTGAACTTCGAACTCGAGGCGATCGCCTCGTCGTTCATCGGTGGCGCGTCCATGAGCGGCGGTGTGGGAACCGTCCTCGGCGCGATCATCGGTGGCCTGGTCCTCGGTGTGCTGAACAACGGCATGAACCTCCTGAGCGTCGGCACCGACTGGCAACAGGTCATCAAGGGCCTCGCCCTGCTGGCCGCGGTCGGCTTCGACGTATGGAACAAGCGCAAGTCCGGTTCGTAACACATCTCTCGGGCCCCGTCGGCACAACCGGCGGGGCCCGCTTCCTTCACAGGAGCCGCTAGATGGAACTGAACAGACGCACGGTCATCGCGGGTGCCGCGGCCGCGGGAATCGCCGCCACCACCCTCGGAGGCACCGCTGAGGCCTCCAGTGGCAAGAAGCCCACGAAGAAGCTCTTCGGCACGCTCGCCGACGGCACCAAGGTCTACATCTGGTCGCTCGCCAACGGCGGCACCCGGCTCAAGGTCCTGTCCTGGGGCGGTGTCGTCCAGTCCCTGGAGATCCCGGACCGCAAGGGCCACTACGCCAACGTCTCGGCGGGCTTCGACAACATCGAGGACTACGTCGCCAAGACCCCGTACTTCGGCGCGCTGATCGGCCGCTACGGCAACCGGATCGCCAAGGGGCAGTTCACCCTGGACGGCAAGAGCTACCAGCTCTCCGTCAACGACGGCGTCAACAGCCTGCACGGCGGCACCCAGGGCTTCGACAAGCGGGTGTGGGACGTCGAGCCGTTCACCAAGGGCTCGGACGTCGGCCTGCACCTGTACTACACGTCCGTCGACGGCGAGATGGGCTACCCCGGCACCCTCAAGGTGAAGGTCACCTACACCCTCACCAAGCAGGGCGACTGGCGGATCGACTACGAGGCCACCACCGACAAGGCCACCGTCGTCAACCTCACCAGCCACGTCTACTGGAACCTCGGCGGCGAGGGCACCGGCACCATCGAGGACCACGAGCTGAAGATCGCCGCCTCCCGCTACACGCCCACCGACTCTGGCCTCATCCCGACCGGTGAGCTGGCGAAGGTCGCGGGCACCCCCTTCGACTTCCGCAAGGGCAAGGCGATCGGCCGGGACATCCGCACCGGCCACCCCCAACTGGTCACCGCCAAGGGCTTCGACCACAACTGGGTCCTCGACAAGGGGATCACGGCCAGGCCGGAGCACGTGGCGACGCTGCGCGACCCGCACTCGGGCCGCACCCTGAAGATCGCCTCCAACGAGCCCGGGCTCCAGTTCTACTCGGGCAACTTCCTCGACGGCACCCTGGTCGGCCCCTCCGGCCACACCTACCGTCAGGGCGACGCGCTCTGCCTGGAGACGCAGCACTTCCCGGACTCACCGAACCACCCGTCGTTCCCGTCGACGACGCTGCGGCCCGGGCAGACGTACCGGACGACGACGATCCACACGTTCGACGCCTGAGCCGTCTTCACAGGTGGTGCACAAGTTCTTACCGATTTCTCAGCGGCTGAACAGCGCCACACCAGTATCCGTATGTAAGGGCGGCCCGTGCTCCCCCGCGCGGGCCACCCAATGACGACGGACCCGGGTCGTCCCCACCGGGTCCGCCCCATACGGAGGTTCCATTGGCCGACAACGTCACCTCGTTGTTCCGCAGCGGCGCTGCGCACAGCCCGTCCATGGCGGCGCTGACGCGCGAGGGCGGTGACGGGACGGGGCCGGTGGACTTCTGTATCCCCTGCAACCCCTACTTCCCCACCCCGGCGATGATGGAAACGATGGCGGCCCGCCTCAAGGACATCATCACCTTCTACCCCAGCGGCGCCGACACCATCACGGCCGAGCTCTGCAACCTCCTCCAACTCCCGCCGTCCGCCGTGGCGATGGGCAACGGCTCCACCGAACTCATCACGTGGATCGACCACTTGCTGGTCCGCGAGTCCCTCGCCATCCCCGTCCCCACCTTCGGCCGCTGGACCGACCAGCCGATGGAGACCGGCAAGCGGGTCGACATGTTCCCGCTCCAGGAGTCCAGCGGTTTCGCCCTCGACCTCGCGCAGTACGCCGAGTTCATCCGCGCCCGGGGCACCCGGGTCGCCGTCATCTGCAACCCGAACAACCCCGACGGCGGCTTCCTGCACAAGCACGCGCTCGTGCAGTTCATGGACGCGATGGCCGACCTGGACCTCATCGTCATCGACGAGTCCTTCCTGGAGTTCGCCGACGCCGAGCAGGAGCCGAGCGTCGTCCAGGAGGCGATGATCCGGCCGAACGTCATCGTGCTGCGCAGCCTCGGCAAGAACTTCGGCCTGCACGGCATACGGTTCGGCTACATGGTCGCCAACCCCTCGCTGGCGGGCAAGGTCCGCTCGATGCTGCCGAAGTGGAACCTCAACGCCTTCGCCGAGTACGTGGTGTTCATGCTCAAGGAGCACGGCCCCGAGTACGCGCAGAGCCTGCACCAGGTGCGCCGCGACCGACTCGACATGGCGAGCCAGCTCTCCTCCCTCCCCGGCCTCACGGTCTATCCGTCGCAGGGGAACTTCCTCTTCGTGCGCCTCCCCGTAGGCGCCGAAGGCACCGTGGTCAGGGACCGGCTGCTCACCGAGCACCGGATCCTCGTCCGCGAGTGCGGCAACAAGATCGGTTCGTCAAGCCGCTTCCTGCGACTCGTGGTGCGCCCCCAGGTGGACGTGCGTCGCCTGGTGTCCGGCCTGGAACAGGTGCTCTACGGGACCAGGAGGGGAGCCGCCGTGCCCGAGCTGGCTACAGGGACCAGCTACAGCTCGGGTACGGCGGCAGTGGACCGGTTGGTCAGCGCCACCAACGGTGCGGGCATGCAGGGCCTTGCCGCTCAGGCCATGGCCTCCGGCGGGTTGGCCGTCGGAGTCGGTATGCCCATGCCGGCGGCGGCGCAGAGTATCGGTGCCGGAATGCCCATGCCTCCGGCGGTTCAGCCGGTGGGTGTTCCGGCGCCGGCGCCGATGATGGCTGCGCCG
Source organism: Streptomyces sp. NPDC047072 (assembly GCF_040643855.1). Classification (NCBI taxonomy): domain Bacteria; kingdom Bacillati; phylum Actinomycetota; class Actinomycetes; order Kitasatosporales; family Streptomycetaceae; genus Streptomyces; species Streptomyces sp. NPDC047072. The sequence goes on from NZ_JBEYVC010000002.1 coordinate 146,967, forward strand.
GCGCCCGCGCCGGTACCGATGCAGATGCCTGCACCTGCGCCTGCGCCTGCTCCCATGCCTGCTCCTGCGCCGCCGATGGGGCCCACGCCGCCGGGGGTCCCTGCGCGTGGGGGGCTTACTGCGGCGCAGGTTCGGGGGACTACCGGGCCTGGGGATCTGTCCACTGCTCCTGCCACTGGGTGGCCCAATGCGCAGAGTTGGCCCAATGCGGCGGGGATGGGGCAGGTCGGCTGAGTTTTGGCTGCGGGTGCGTGGGGGCTGGTCGCGCAGTTCCCCGCGCCCCTTTAGGTGGGTACAGGCCAACCTGTTGACCAGTTCAGCCAGTTGATGCCTAGCTTCGGGGTGCCGTTGTCGTTTCCGTCGTAGTAGTGGTAGACGATCAAGTCGCCGTCTGCGTCGTTCATGATGGACTGGCCGCCTGGGCCTATGTAGCGGCCGTGGGATTCCAGTACGGGGGTGCCGCCGTTGTTGGTCATGGCGGTGCCGTTCTGGTCGTAGTAGGGGCCCGTGATGCTGGTCGCCCTGCCTACCTTGATCTTGTACGTCGAGCTCGTGCCCGCGCAGCAGGTGTCGTAGGACGCGAAGAGGTAGTAGTAGCCGTTGCGTTTGACGATGTACGGGGCCTCGATCGCCTTGGTGCCGGTGGGGCGGGATGCCAGGGTGTAGCGGGTGGTGTTGGTCGTGAGTTGTTTGCCGGTTGACGGGTCGATCCGGATCATCTTGATGCCGGTCCACCAACTGCCGAAGGACAGCCACCACTTGCCGTCGTCGTCGACGAAGAGGTTCGGGTCGATGGCGTTGTAGTCGCTGGACGTGGTGGAGGTGTAGACGACGCCGTAGTCCGTCCAGGAGCCGGGCAGACCGGTCGTCGAACCGGCGAGGCCGATCGCCGACTTGTTGGAGCCGAAGGTCGAAACGGCGTAGTACATCAGGTACTTGCCGCCGTGGTACGAGATGTCGGGCGCCCAGGCCTCGGTGGCGTACGACGACCACCAGCCCGGCTTGGTGGTGAAGGCGTCGCTGCCGGCCGTGAACGCGACGCGGTCGGTGGAGGTGCGGTAGCCGAGGCCGCCACCGGTGCCGTAGAGCAGGTAGCGGCCGGCCGAGGTGCGGATCATCGTCGGGTCGTGGATGACGGTGTCGCCGGTGACCGTCCCGGGGTTGGGGTACGCGGATGCCGTCCCCGGGATCAGGGCGAGCAGGACGGCGGCGGGAATCGCCAGTAGTGAGGTGCGGCGCACGCTGACGCTCCTTCGAGAAGCGAGTGGGGGGAACCGGGACCGTAGAATCGAACACCTTGCGCGTCAATGGTCCGCGCAGCCCCACCCGCGACTCAGTGGTCGTGCGCCAAGTGCAGTTTGAGGAGGTCCACGCCGTAGTCGCCGCCGTTGGGGGTGCGGATGATGGTGTGGATGTGGTGCTGGCTGGGGTTGCGGTTCTGGGTCTCGTAGGCGATCGGGGACTGGGCGTCGTACTCGATCAGTACGACCGGGCTGTGCACGCGGTAGTAGAAGGCCGAGTCGTCGTCGGTCTCCCCGATCCAGTAGAAGTACGTCTCGTCGAGGTGGTCCTCGACCTCCGTCATCTTCACCTCGGCGTGGCCGTCGTCGAGGTTGCCGACGTACACGCGGACCAGGTCGAGGAGATTGTTCCGCTGAGCCTCCGTCCAGCCCTTCGCGGCCAGGCCCTGGTAGGCGATCTGGGCGTTGTCCTGACCGGCGCCGGCCTTGAAGTTGTCCCCTGCCTTGGTCTCGGTGGAGACGACCTTCTTGCGCTGGGCCGCGGTGAGGGACCGCAGCAGGGTCAGTCCGGCCTTCGTCTCCGTCCGGAAGAGGGTGATCTTCTCGCCGTTGTAGGTGGCGGAGGTCGGCTCGGAGCCCATGAAGGTGGGGGTCATGACGACCTGGTCGCCGAGGACGAAGTAGTTGATGGCCAGGTGGTGGCCCTCGTACTGGAACCCCCAGGGCTGGGAGGTCGACGGGGTCCCCATGAAGGTGAAGAAGTACGCGCCCTCGGTGAGGGTCTCCTTGCCGCCGCCGCTGTACTCGCCGAGATAGCCGTTGAGCTTCATGATGTTGCGGGACTGGGTGAGGCCGTCCGCGGAGAGCGCGGCGCCGAGGAGGGCGTAGCCCAGGTTCCGCTGCTTCTCGGTCAGGTCGCCCATCCTCGCGCCCTGCCGCTCGTACCCGTCGACGTTGCTCCACTTCAGCCACTCGTCGTCGTCCACGTCGAAGACGGAGGCCTTGCGCTCCGCGGTCGTCAGCCCGTCGAGGAAGGCCTGGGCGGCCTTGACGACCTTGTCGGTGGAGACGTCGGTGGAGTGGACGGAGTAGAGGTCGTCGACGATCGTGCCGTCGGTGGTGAGTCCCTTGAAGTCGGCGTACTTCACCTCGCTGGCGCCGGGGCCCATGCCACCGCCGCCTCCGCCTCCGCCGGGTCCTCCGGAGGGCATGCCGTTGGGGGCCGCGCTGGAACTGGCCGTAGCGCTGGTGGAGTCGGAACCGGACGAGCATCCGGTCATCGTCGCCATCGCGGCGACACCGCCGGCGAGCAGCGCCTTGTTCATGAACCAGCGGCGGCTGCGTTCGGCTTCGGGGGTGCGGGGTCGGTGTCCAGTCATGGGAAGGAGAATCCATGGCGTACCTGAAGCGTCTCTGGCAGAAACCTGTGAACGGGGGTTCGTGGTGACGGACGTGCACGTGACCGTGTGGGACGACGGGGACCCGGTTGGGAGTACGGCTTCGCCGCGCAACGCCCGCTGGCGGACGGCCGCCCGCTGCTCCTGATGGACTGCCGGGGTTACGGCGACAGCCCCGACACGGAGCGCAGCGATGTCGAGACGGACGCGGAGGACGTCGTACGCCTTCTCGGGCCTGGTGGGGCCCATGTGGTCGGCCATGGAAACGGAGCCGTCGCCGCGCTCATCGCCGCCGCCCGCCGCCCCGACCTGGTCCGCTCCCTGGCCCTGATCCAGCCCTCCGCGTTCACCGCGGCCGCGGACCACCCGCTGGTCGCCGACCTCCTGGCCCGCGTCCGCGCGATTGACCCCCCCGAGGAGACAAGCCCCGAGCAGTACCTGCGCGCGTCCACCGAGGGCCTCGGCATGCGCATGCCCGCCCCCACCCCGCGCCGTCTCCGAGCGGTCACGACGTCCATGCGGGAACGCCCGATCTGGGAGGCGGAGACCCCCCTGTCCCCGATCCGCGAGGCCGCCGTGCCGACGCTGGTGATCTGCGGGGACTGGCGGGACGCGCCGACCGCGTACCGCGAGCACGTGGGGCGCCCCCTGATGGTGGTGGCCGAGTCCGTCACGGCCTCTCTGGGCGCCCACCTGCTCCGGGTCCCCGGGTACTACCCGCACACCCAGCAGCCCGCCGCCGTCAATTCCGCACTGCGCGACTTCTGGGACTGACCGCCGCGACCAACGACAGCCACCCCGGCAGATCGACCTCGGCCCGCACGGTCTTCCCCGGCGGCGGCTCCCGGTCCAGCACCTCCCACCGGTCGGCGACCGCGTCGACGAGAACCAGCCCGCGCCCGCCGTCGTCCAGGGCCCGAGGATGTCGTACGACGATGGAGGGCCCCTCTCCCACGCGGCTCACGGTGTCGCTCACCTCGACCCGCACGCTGCCGACGACGAGCGCGAGCCGCAGCTCGAAGTCCCGTCCCGGGACCCGGCCGTGGGTGACGGCGTTGGCGGCGAGTTCGGCGACGATCACGGCGACCCGGCCGGACGCCTCGCTGCCGTGCGGGACACCCCAGTCGTGCAGCTGGTTCACGGCGAGGTGACGGGCGAGACGGGCGCCGCGCGGGGTGGGGCTGAGGCGCTGGGTGAACGTACGTACGGTGACCGGGAGTTGGCGTGGGGGAGGTGCAGTCATGCGCCCAATCTGGCGCCCCGGCACCCCCCTTCACCAGGTCGGCGCCGCGTACGCTGCACGGGCGTACGCGGTGACGGGCTGGACAGTACGTATCACGTTCCGTGACCATGAGCGCGGGAGGTGACCGACTGTGGTCGATGGTGGCGGTGAGCCGGAGTCGTCGGACAGTATGCGGACGTTCGGGGCGGTGTTGCAGGCGCTGCGGGAGCATGCGGGACTGAACAGGGAGGAGTTCGCCGACCTGGTGCGGTTCTCCAAACATACGGTGGCGTCGGTGGAGTTGGGCCGAAGGATGCCGGACCTGGCGTTCGTGGAACGGGCGGAGGAGGCACTGGGCAACACGGGCGCGTTGCGGAAGGCATTGCCGAAGCTGGGGCGACAGCCGGGGTTGGCGGCGTGGTTCCGGCGGTGGGCGGGGTTGGAGGCGTCGGCGATCGCGCTGTACACGTACGAATGCCGGATGGTGCCGGGGTTGTTGCAGACGGAGGGCTACGCACGGGCGCTGTTCGCCGGTCAGTTGCCGCCGCTGGACGACGAGCAGATCGAGGAGCGCTGGTCCGCCCGTGCCGAACGCCAGAAGCTGCTGCGGGAGCGCCCGAACACGGCGTTCAGCTTCATCCTGGAGGAGCACCTGCTTCTGCGCCGCACAGGCGGGACGGACGTGGCGCGGGCGCTCATCGAACACCTGCTGGAGATCGGGGAGTTGCGGAACATCGAGATCCAGATCATGCCGCTGTCCCGCGGAGCGCACGCCGGTCTGGCGGGCCCCATGCAACTGCTGGAGACGCCCGAGACCCAGTGGTTCGCCTACAACGAGGGTCAGCGGGGCGGGTTGTTCGACAGCGACCCGAAAGAGATCAGCGTGCTCCAGCAGCGGTATGCCAGAATGCGTTCGCAGGCTCTCCCGTTCGAAGACTCCGTGAGCCTGTTGGAACGGATGCGAGGAGACCTATGAGCACCGACGAACTGCGCTGGTTCAAGTCGAGCTACAGCAGCAGCGGAGACGGCGACTGCGTAGAGGTCGCCCACACCCCCACCACCATCCACATCCGCGACTCAAAAAAACAACAGAGCCCCCACCTCACCCTCTCCCCCACCCCCTGGACGAACTTCCTCACGCACGTCAGGAAGTGACGACAAGTCCGAAGCAACTATTCGGCATTCGGTGGGTGCTTGAATCCTCGGCATGACACACACGGAAGATCAGACACTGCGGCGCCGGATCTTAGGGCGTTTCGCTCACCGAGCATGGATCGCCGCGCTCGCCCTCGGCGTGTCCGTGGGGCTTACGTTCATCGACAGCGGTTCGGATTCGCTCGTCAACACCGGTTCCGACTCCCAATTGCAGCCGGGCGACGTGATCAAAACAGACTTCCTGCGCAACTGGGAAACCGGCCGCTGCCTGACGGCCGATCCGAACTTCAAAATCCTGGTGAGGACAGAGCCCTGCGGGAGCCCGGGAGATCCCTCCCAGACGTGGTCCCTGGTCTACTCCGGCCACATCGACAGCGGCGACACCGTGCAGATCAAGAACCAGTCCTTCGGACTGTGCCTGTTCTACGACATCTTCAACAGCCGGACCACCATTGCCGGTAAATGCATGGGCGACCTGGATTCCGGGGCGATCACCGGCCAGCACTGGGTCGGCATCGGCGAGGGCTGGGACAAGGTCGAACTCCGCAACACGGCGGTAGGGACCGCCCTGGACAGCACCGCAGCCGGGGCCGTCGGCCTCAACCCCCCGAACGGCGGCGGCAACCAGAAGTGGAAGTCGGGTTTCTGACGCAGCCCGGTCCCTGGGGAGAGGCGCGGTTCAGGCGCCTCTCCCCACGGCATTCCGACGGTACGCGGAATAAATCGTCGCACTCATGGACGCCGTAACGGCCCCGCCCCCAAGCCGATCCGTCATCCCTCGCATAACAGCGTCTTGAATGGCCTGCGCATCTTCACGCCCCTGCACGGCGGCGCTCACCGGCGTCCCCGTCAGAAACCCGATGGCGACGGAGGCCGCCGAATCAGCGGTTCCCTCCAGCGTGACCTCTTCGGCAGCGGCCAGCTCCATTCCGCCGGCCGCGAGATCCGCGGCGACGGCCTCCGGATCGGCGTATCCATGGGGTACGTCCTTCAGGAACGTCGGCGTCTCCGTACCCATCACCTGCTCCAGGGCGTCCTGGAAAGCGGCTCCGAATCCGTGTGACGCCAAAGACCCCCAACTGCTGAACAGGAACCGACCACCCGGCGCCAGCACTCTCCGCACCTCGGCATAGGCCGCAGGACGGTCGGGAAAGAACATCACCCCGAACTGGCAGACAACAAGATCGAAGCCGCCGTCCTCGAAGGGCAGTTCCTGAGCGTCGGCCTGTCGCCATTCGGCCCGAGGCTCCCGCGCCGCACCGGCGACCACCATCGCCTCGTTGAGATCACTGGCCACCACGGAAACCCCGGGCACAGCGTCCAGCAGGGCCGAGGTGAACGCCCCGGTCCCAGCGGCCAGTTCCAGAACCCGCCGCGGCCGAAGCCCCGCCGCCCTGTCGGCCAGATCATCGGCGAACGGCCGGAAGAAAACCGGCACCAGATGCCGCTCATAAGCCTCCGGCATGGACCGAGTCCACCGCCGGTTCACATCGTCAGAATCCCAGCTTCCATTGCTGAACCCCGTTGGTGGCGTCACAGGTGGAAGAGTAGACGCCGCCGTTGCCGTAGTCACCCAGACACAGGTGAGCTCCGAGACCGTCGTCGGGGTCCATGAACTGAACCTTCTGCCAGCTCGTACCGATCGCCTGCCAGACCTGCTTGAGGCGGTCGGGCTCATTCGGCATGAGGGGCCGCTGCGCGCGGGGCTTGCTCGTGGTCCAGTTCAGATACAGGCCGGTAGCCTCATTCGCTGGAAAGAGTTGCCCTCCACACAGGGGCGCGTGTAGACGTCACCGCTCCCATTGCCCGGTTGTTGTCCCGAGCCCCGGCAGGCCACCGGGGATTTCTGGAATTACCGATCAGGCGAACAACAAAGCCCGCTCACTTGCCGTCAGGCCGCCCCGGCAGGAGCAGGCAGAACGGTACCGCCACCGCCGTGAACGCCGTTGCCCACCAGAACGCCGTGGTGAAGCCCGCGTGTTGGAGGGTGATCGCCAGGGCCGCCGTGCCGACCGAGCCGCCGATTTGTTGGGCGATTCTTGTGACGATGCCGGCGTCGGGGATTTGTTCGTGGGTGAGGCCGAAGAAGGCGGCGCCGTTGAGGGGGATCATCGTGGCGCCCATGCCGATGCCTCGGAACAGCAGCGCCGCCATCAGCAGGGGCTTGCTCGTGGTGGCGTCGGCGTACGCGAAAGGGAGTGTCGACGCCGTGACGAGGAGGAGGCCGGTCAGGGCGACCACGCGGGGGCCGAAGCGGTCCGTGTAGTCGCCCGCCCGCGTGCGGGCCAGCAGCGCTCCGATGCCCTGAGGGATGAGGAGCAGGCCCGCGCCGAGCGCGTCCTCGCCCCGTACCCGCTGCCAGTACAGCGGGAGCAGCAGCATCGCGCCGTAGAGGCTCATGCCGGCCAGGAAGGTCAGCGCAGCCGAGGAGGACAGCGCGTGGTGACGGAAGAGGCGGAGGTTCACCAGCGCACCGGCGCGTGAGAGGGAGCGGGCCGCGAAGGCTCCGATCAGGGCCAGGCCGGCCAGCAGCGGCACCAGTACCTCCGCGCTCGCGAAGCCCTCACTGCCTACGACACGGGACAGGCCGTAGATGACCGCCGCGACGCCCGGGGAGAGGAGGAGCAGGCCGATGAGGTCGAGGCGGGTGCGGGGGGCGTCCTTGGCGGGGCGGTCGTCGGGGAGGTTGCGCCGGGCCAGGAACGCGCCCACGGCGCAGAAGGGGATGTTGACCAGGAAGATCCAGCGCCAGTCCGCCACGCTCAGGATCACTCCGCCCAGGACCGGGCCGAGGATCGGGCCGAGCGCGGTGGGCAGGGTGACCGTGGCCATGACCTTGCCGATGTTGCGGCCCTTCGCGGCCTGGATCACCAGCGTGGCCATCAGCGGCATCATGATGCCGCCGCCGATGCCCTGGACGACACGGAACGCGATCAGGCTCGGGGCGTTCCAGGCCGACGCGCAGAGGACCGAGCCCAGCAGGAAGACCGCCAGCGCGGTGATCCACAGGCGTTTGCCGCCGAGCCGGGACTGGGCCCAGCCGGCGAGCGGGATGGTGACGAAAACGGCCAGCAGGTAGGCGGTGCTGACCCACTGGATCGTGGCCAGCGAGGCGCCCAGTTCCCGGGCCAGGTCGTCGAGGGCGACCGTGACGATCGTGGTGTCGAAGACGACGGCCAGGGCGCCGACGATGACGGTGAACGCCAGGCGCCAGACCGCGGGGTCGACGCGGTCGGTGTGCTGCGGGGGCGCGGACGCCGTCCCGGGTGGAGTGCTCATGAGCAGCCTTAAGATATAGAGTCGTATCTTACGGACGGCACTGTAGGGCGCTCGAATAAGATAGGCAAGTCTTTCTAATGGAGGTGCGGATGCCCGAGCGGCGCCGTGGACCGGCACTGGAGAAGGCACTCCTGGACGCGGCCTGGGAGGAACTCACCGCGCACGGCTACGCGAGGTTCACGATGGACGCCGTCGGCAAGCGCGCCGGCACCAGCCCGCCGGTGCTCTACCGCCGCTGGTCCGACCGCGACGCACTGGTCCGGGCGACCATCACCCACGTGCTGGAGCGGTCGCGGGTCGAGGTCCCGGACACGGGGAGCCTGCGCGAGGACGTCCTCGGCGTGATGCGGGCGATCAACGCCTCGCGCGTCCAGCTGGTCACCGTCATGAACGTGCAGCTGGCCGCCTACTACCAGGAGACCGGCACACCCCCCGGCGACCTCCTCGCGCCCGGCCGCGCGTCGAGTGCCGACATCCTCTACGACCGTGCCGTCGAGCGCGGTGAGATCAGACCGGAGCGCCTCACCGAACGCGTCAGGTCGCTCCCCTTCGACCTGCTGCGCCACGAGATCCTGACGACGTTCGCGCCCGCGCCGGACGACGTCCTGGAGGAGATCGTCGACAGCCTCTTCCTGCCGCTGCTGCGCTGACCGGCACAGCCCGGGAAGACGGATCGGGGCCGGTGACCCGAAAGGTGACCGACCCCGACCGCGGCCACGCGCGGGACGAAGCGCGCGGGGCGTTCCCCCGTTACGCCTCGCCGCCGCCGTCATCCGCACGCGTGCCCCGAACGACGACCGTAGACGTGGTCCGCGACCCGACGGCACCATTACGCGCACGATGACTCCCCAGTTCGTGCACAACTCCGCAGTAGGGTGCCCGTGCTGGGGGTGCGGCCATGGCGGACAGCAAGGGTTCCCGCTTGAGCGGAGCGGAGTTCGAGTCGGCGGTGGGGTCCCTGTTCGCCCCGTTGCGGGTGGCGGATTCCGGGTCGGCGGCGTTCGAGGCGGTGGTGGAGCACACGGTGCTCGGGCCGGTGGTGGTGGCGCGCATCCGGGCCACGCCCGCGACGGTGATACGGGACCGGCACCACATCACCTCCACCGACGTGGAGTTGATGCACCTCACCCTGCTCCACGGCGGGCCGGTCGCGGTCGCCCAGGACGACCGGGTCGCCGCGCTGAAGCCGGGGGAACTCTTCGCCTGCGACAACACCCGGCCGTACCGGATCATCGGCACCGCCCCCAGTGACATGACCGTACTCTGCGTCCCGCGCGCGAGCCTCGGCAAGCAGGCGGACGCCATAGGCCGTCGTACGGCACTACCCCTGTCCGCTCAGGACGGTATCGGCAGGCTCCTCGGTTACGCGCTGACCGAGGTGAACGGGGATCTCCCCGGGCAGGCGGTGGTGCGGGCGTACGTGGCCGACGCGCTCACCGCGCTGCTGCTCGCCGCGTTCGCCGACACCGCCCCCGAACGGGCCCCCGTCGCCAGCGACCTGGCCGACCGGATCCGCGTCCATGTCCTGGCGCACCTCGACGACCCCCTCCTCACCGCGGAACGGGTGGCCCGGCACCACCGCATCTCGCTCCGCCATCTCCACGCGCTCTTCCAGGGCGCCGACCTGACCTTCACGGCCTGGCTCCGCCACGAACGCCTCCGACGGATTCGGCGTGACCTGCTCGACCCCGCCTTCAGCAACCGCTCCACGGCGGCGATCGCGGCGAGATGGGGAATCCTCGACACGAAACACCTGGGCAGAGCACTGAGACGCGAGTTCGGGGAGACGGTCAGCGATCTACGCCGGAGGCGGGGGGACAGCTGAGCCGACGGGGCCCTATCCGACCCTCCCGACAGCGCCCCTCACGACGGTGACCCCAGCTCCCTCTCCAGGCGTTCTCGCCACCCCGCCCCCTCCAACCCCGCCCCCACCAGCACGTCTCCCAGGTCCTCCTTGGCCAATTGCACCGCGTCGAGGATCCGGTCCACCCGTCCCTGTCCGCACAGCAGCGTGGCCGCGGCGATTCTCTCCTTGTCCTCCTGGTCGCCCCGGTCGGTCAGATGGTTGACGAGTTCGGTGAGGAGGTCCCCCACCACCTGGCCGTCCCGCCCCGGGAAGTCCGCGGCGATACGACGTTCTACCCGTACAGTGAGACCCATTTGCCCTCCTTGTGGACATACGCCCCGATACGGTAGCCCGCCGAAACCCGCCTCCCCCGTCACGGCACGCCAACCTGACGCACAAGAAACTTGACGCTTCCTCACTTTGCCGAAATCACAGCCCGCCGACAGCAAGCGTTCCTACGGTGCCGTGTTCATGACAGACACCCCCATGACAGACCCGATCGAAGAGACCCCCACAAGAGACTCGATCGCCCGGCGGACCGTCCTGGTCGCCACCGGAGCGACCGCCGCGACCCTGGCCGTAGGTGTCGCGGTGTCCGAGAGCTCCACGACCCCCACCACCGAGACCGCGGACACGGCTCCTGTCGCCGCCGCCGCGGTCTGCACCCTCACGAAGGAGATGACCGAGGGCCCCTACTACCTCGACGGCCAGTACGTCCGCGCCGACATCACCGAGGGCAAGACCGGCTTCCCGCTCAAGCTCGCCCTCACCGTCGTCGACGACGACACCTGCGCCACCATCAGCAACGCCCTCGTCGAGATCTGGCACTGCGACGCGCTCGGCGAGTACTCCGGCTACGTCGGCAACAACGGCCACAGCGAGCCGGACAGCGGCACCTTCCTGCGCGGCGGTGTGCTCACCAACTCCAGCGGCGTCGCCAACATCACCACGGTCTACCCCGGCTGGTACCGCGGCCGCTGTGTGCACATCCACGTCAAGGTGCACGTGAACGTCACGCTCACCTCCGACGGCTCCTTCACCGGCGGCACCGAACTCCACACCGGCCAGCTCTTCTTCGACGAGACGGTCACCGCCAAGGTCGGCGCGCTCTCGCCGTACTCGGCCAACACGGTCACCCGCACCACCCTCGCCCAGGACTCGATCTACGACGACGGAGGCGCCGCGTCCGGCCTCCTGACCCTGACCGCGCTGGGCAGTTCCCCCACCGCCGGCTACACCGGCACCCTCACCCTCGGCGTCGAACGCTGACGTAGCGGACAGCAGTTGCCCGCCGCCCGGAAGGCGGCGGGCAACTCCCGTTCTCAGTACGTCACTTGGCGGGGCACTCCTTCCACGCCATGTGGTACACCGTGCTGATGTCGCCGTCGGTCGAGTCCATCGTCATGAAGCTGACCTTGGACGGCGAGGAGGTCCCGGCGTTCACCCGGACCTCCGTGTTGATGTTGAAGTTGCGCTGAACTCCACAGGGCGCCCACACCAGTTGGGCCCAGTCCGTGGTGTCGGTCGCCTGCCAGTTGTCGTTGTAGGCGCCCGGGAAGGTGTGCGTCTTGGCCGCCGTCTGCGACGAGCCCTGGAAGTAGTACGAGGCTCTCTGGACGCCGCTCGCCCCGGCCTGGAGCGAGGCGAAGCCCCGGTAGTCCGCGCTGGCGATGGCGTAGGTGAAGCCCTGCGGGACATGGACGATCAGGTTGAGCTGGCAGTTCTTGCGGAACGCCGTGGGGTCCGAGTTGCCGCCGACCTGGGCGAGGTACTCGCTGTAGGTCACCGTGAAGGCGGTGTTGTCCTCGGAGACGGCGACGGCCGCGGTGCCCTGCGGGCAGCCGGAGCCGTTGACCGTGGCGATGTTGATGACGATCTTGTCCGGGGGCGGGTCGACGAACCCGCCCGACGGGTTGTGCGCGGGCACCGCCGCGGTCAGGAGGGCGGCGACGGCGCCGCCCAGGAGCAGTCCACTTGCCATGGGGGGTCTCTCCTCTGCATGGAGAACCTGTGTGGTTTCTGTGAAGCACCGCGGCGAGGGAATCGTAGGGAGCGGGCCGTAGCGCCACCAGAGCGAACTCAAGCCAATCCGCGTGATGTCCTAACTCACGTGTAAACAGCGCCAGTTGGGCGTTGCATCCCCAGGTCGTTCACAGCCGCAAGTCAAGGAATTCTTCAGCTCGGCTCCTAACTTCCTCCACATGACGGGAAACACGGAGCACGACAGCGACAACATCACCGGCGGCAAGCACCGGTTGGACACCAGCGTCAAGCGGCGCCGCGTCCTGATCGGTGGCGGAGCCGTCGCCGCGGCGGGCGGGCTGGCCATCGCCGGCATCGCCTCGGCCGACACCACCACCACGACCACCGGGTCGACCACGGCGGCCGACGCGGCCACCTCGACCGCGTCCTCGGGCATCTGCACCCTGAACGCCGAGGTCACCGAGGGTCCGTACTCGCTCGACGGCGCCCTGGTCCGGGAGGACATCAGGGAGGACAAGGAGGGATTCGAGGTCCAGTACACGTTCACGGTCGTCGACCAGGCCAACGACTGCGAGCCGCTCGCGGACGCCCTCGTGGAGATCTGGCACTGCGACGCGCTCGGCGAGTACTCGGGCTTCGTCGGCGGCAACGGCCACACGGAGGAGGACAACGGCACCTTCCTGCGCGGCGGCCAGATGACCGACTCGAACGGCCAGTGCAGCATCACGTCCATCTGGCCCGGCCACTACGTCTCGCGGGCCGTCCACGTCCATATGCGAGTGCACACGGACGTGACGCTCACCGACGACTCGTACACCGGCGGCGACATCATCCACACCGGGCAGCTCTTCTTCGACCCGGACATCAACACGGAGGTCCAGGCGACCTCGCCGTACTCCGCGAACACCACGAAGGAGACCGCCCTGGCGGACGACTCGATCTACGACGACGGCGGCGCGTCCTCGGGCCTGCTCACCCTGACCGCGCTCGGCTCCAGTGTCTCCGACGGCTACGCGGCGACCCTGACCGTCGGCGTCAACTCCGCCTGATACCCGGCCCGTTCACCGGGCACTGACCGGCTGCCGCTCCTCGGTGTGCTCGGTCCCGGCCTGTTCCCTGACATGGGCCCGGACCGAGTACGCCAGGGCGGCGGCCCACAGTGCGTACAGGACGACGTAGACGAAGCTGCTCAACGCACCGGACGCGCCCAGCCAGTCGCTCTTGAGCAGCGTCCGGACGTTGGTGACGACGATGATCCCGCCGACCGCCGAGCCCAGGACGCGCGGCGGGAGCAGACGGACCAGCCAGGCGGCGACCGGGGCCGCGACCAGGCCGCCGAGCAGGAAGGCCAGTACCCACGGCCACTTCAGCCCCTGCGAGCCCAGCGAGAAGAGGAAGCCGAGGCTCGCCGCGACCGCGACCAGGAACTCGCTGGTGTCGATCGAGCCGATCACCTTGCGCGGCTCCATCCGGCCGCTCGCCAGCAGCGCGGGCGTGCCGACCGGGCCCCAGCCGCCGCCCCCGGTCGCGTCGAGGAAGCCGGCGACCAGGCCGAGCGGGGTGAGGAAGCGCCGACGCAGCGGCTGCCCGAGGCGGTCCTTCGGCAGGCCCTTGAAGGTGAAGCGGGACATCACGTAGAGGCCGAGGCCCAGCAGGATCAGGGACATCACCGGCGCCGCGAGGTCGGTGGACAGCCGCGACAGGACCGTGGCGCCGAGGAAGGAGCCGACCGCTCCCGGGACGCCGATCCTCGCGACGACCTTCCAGTCGACGTTGCCGAAGCGCCAGTGCGAGGCGCCGGACATCAGCGTGGTGCCGATCTCGGCGAGGTGGACGGTGGCCGAGGCGGCGGCCGGGCTGGTGCCCATCGCCAGCAGCAGCGTGGTGGAGGTCACGCCGTAGGCCATGCCGAGGCTGCCGTCCACGAGCTGGGCCCCCAGCCCCGCGAGGGCGAGCAGGATCAGCGTGCGCATGCGGTCGGTCCCTTCTTCCCGAGGATTCCTACCGGGTCAGTAGGAATGAGCAACGGGAGGGGACCTTAGGACGTCAACCTGAGAGCGGCCTTAGCGCCCTTCCGGTGCCCTGTTCCCCAACAGTCCGTGGCGGTCCTGTGCACGTCGGCACGGAGTGGGAAGGGCGGACGGCGGCGGGGTATAGGTTCCGCGTGTCGGAGCAACGGAGGGGGCGGTCCGAACAATGGATCCTGTGTCGCTCGTCGTCGCGGCGGTGGTGGCCGGTGCGCTGGCCGGGCTGAAGGACCAGGCGCAGTCGGCCGTGCGCGACGCGTACCTGGGGCTGCGGAACCTGATCGTGCGGCGGCACGGGATCGAGGTCGGCGCGCTGGAGCTGCTGCCCGGCTCGGAGGAGGAGCAGCAGTCGTTGCGGGAGGGCCTCGCCGTCTCGGGGGCCGGCGAGGACGCCGAGGTGCTCGAGGCGGCGCACGAGGTGGTCAGGGCCGTACGTGAGCACGACGCGGCCGCCGCGCGGGCGGTCGGCGTCCACCTGGACGACGTCGACGCCGAACTCATCAGGATCGTCGACGTGAAGGCGCGGGGCGACGCGACGGGCGTCTCCCTCGATCGCGTGCGGGCACGCGGCAGCATCGTCATCGAGGGCGTCGAGGCCGACGGAGGCGAGTCCCCCGCCCACCCTTGAGAGCGGCCGGTCCGGCCCCGTCCGCCACGCCCCCGCTGGGGTTTCGCGACATCGAGGCCGGCCGCGACTTCATCGTCACCATCCACCAGCGGTTCACGGCACCGCCGTCGCCGCCGGAGGAGAACCTGCCCAGGCGGATCGGAGCGGTGCCGCCCCGGGCCGAGGGCTTCCGGGAGCGGGCCGTCGCGGCGGACCTGGACGCGGGTCCGGCCGTGGTGCTCGCCGGATACAGCGGTATGGGCAAGACCCAGCTCGCCGTCGGGTACGCCGAGCGGCTGTGGGAGGCCGGTGAGCTCGACCTGCTGGTGTGGGTCACCGCCGGCTCGCGGGACGCGATCCGGCTCGGCTACCTCGCCGCCGCGCAGGCGGTGCGCATCGAAGCCACGGGCGACGAGGCGGTCGGACGGTTCCTGACGTGGCTGGCCGAGACACCCCTGCGGTGGCTGATCGTGCTCGACGAGCTGTCCTCGACGGGCGACCTGCGTGACCTGTGGCCGCCCCGGCACGCGTCGGGGCGGACCGTGGTGACCACCCGCAGCGCGAAGGTCGACGCGCTCGGCGAGGACGTGCACGTGGCGGTCGTGGGCGGGTTCGACGACCGGGAAGCCGTGGCGTATCTGCGCGAACGGCAGGAGGGACGACCGCAGCGGACCGAAGGCGCGGCGGAACTCGCCGGTGAGCTGGCGGGATTCCCCCTGCTGCTGGCGCACGCCGCGCACTACGTGGCGAGCCGCGACACGACGTACGCCGCATACCGTCGCCTGTGGTCGGCCCGCCGCCAGCAGGTCATCCCTCGGCACAGCTCGCTCGCGCGCACCAACATGCCGCTGCAGCCGGGTTTCGGCTCCTTCGCCCACATCGACGTGGTGGCCGCCTGTTCGCTGTCGCTCGATCTCGCGAGCGGGCTGATCCGTCCGGTGCTGGACCTGGCCGCGCTGGTGGACGGCGGTGCCGTCCCCCTGACGTTCTTCGGGACCTCGGCCGTCGCGCGCCATCTCACCGCAGTCCAGGGCAGAACCGTCGACGCCAACGACGTCCGCGACGCGCTGGCCCAGGCGCACCGCTTCGGCCTCGCGACGATCGACGCGCACCGGATGCTCCGGCTGGACCCGTGGATGCGCCGCGTGCTCCTGGAGTACCTCCTGCTCGCCGCCCGCGACGAGCGGGAGCGGAACATGCCGAACGACTGGGTCTCGCCGCGGCCGGACCGGCCCGACATGGGTGAGCGCGCGGCGGGCGACGCCCTGGTGGAAGCGTGGCCGGGCGCGGGCGGCGACCCGGTGGGCAACCAGGTGTTCTTCGCGGCCGCGATGGCCCTGCGCGGCTGGGCGGACGACCAGTTCTGGCTCAACCGCGGGCACCCGGTGCTGATCCGGGCCGGCACGGCGCTCAAGGACGCGGGGCTGCTCGACGCCGCCGCCGTCTACTTCCAGTACCTGCACGGCACGGCGCACCGGCGGCTGGGCGCGGACCACCACGAGACCCGGAGCATCCACAGCCACCTGCTGACCGTACGCAGCCTGATCGTGCGCGACGACATCACCGCGCTCGAAGAGCTGCTGGCGGAGCAGACCCGGACGCTGGGGCCCCGCCACCGCAAGACCCTGGAGACCCGCAGCCAGGTGGCGTTCGCCCACGCCTCGGCCGCGCCGGGCGATCGCGGCGGCGCGGAGGAACTCCGGCACGTGCTCGCCGAGCAGCGGCACGTGCTGGGCCGCAACGACCAGGACACGCTGTTCACCCGCTATCTCCTCGGTTACCTGCGGGTGATGGCGGGTGACGTCGACGGCGCGACGCGCGAACTCAAGAAGGTGCTGAAGGACCAGCGGCGCGCGTTGGGATTCGACCACGCCCGCACGCTGGACACCCGACAGGTGCTCGCCCAACTGCGCGTGTCCCGGGGCGACACCTCGGGGATCGACAAGCTCCTGCGCGAGCTGGCCGAGGACCAGAAGCGGGTGCTCGGCCGCAACAGCGAGCAGGCTCTGCTCACCCGGCACAACCTCGTGGCCGTCCGCATCAATCGCGGCGAGACGGCCGAGGCCCTGACAGAGCTGGAGGAGGTGCTGGCGGATTTCACGAGGGTGTACGGCGCGGACCACCGCGAGACGCTGGCGGTACGGCGCAACCTCGCCTTCGCGTACGGCGAACTCGGCGACCAGGTGGGCGCGTTGGCCGAGCTGGACCTAACGATGGAGTACGCGCACCGGGTGTTCTCACCCGACGACAAGGACTTCAGGACCACCCGTGACCGGCTCGACCACCATCGGCACCGCGCCTACTGGCAGGTGATGGACGAGTACGAGCGGGACTGGGAATCCGACGCACGACTGCTGTCGCAGATGAAGGCCACGATCAGCGCGTGGTACTTCCACAACGACGCCGACGGGATGGCGAGGGCGTGGGAGTTCCTGTTGAGCGAGTCCGCGGCGCCGAGGGACGCGGAGGGCACCCTGTCGGTCCGCCGCATCGCCGCCTGCTGGCGCGGACTGGGCGGCGACCCGGCGAGGGCGGTGGCGGAGCTGGAGCAGGTCCTGGACGGGTGCGCTGCGGTGCTGGGGTCCGAGCACCTGCTCACCCGCTTCACCCGCCGCAACCTCGCCTTCTGGCGCTCCCGGGCCGGGCGCGCCTGAAAGCCCCTACGGGTTCTCCCAGGCCGCGGGCTCCGCAGCCAGCCGCCGTACGGGTTCCGGCAGGGCGTCCCCCGCGATGTCGGCGATGGTGACGCCCTCCAGGATCCTGCGGACGTTGGCGCGCAGGGCGATCCACAGGGGCAGCAGCGGCTGGGCGGAGCCGGTGTACTCCAGGCCGGTGGGACGCTCGCCGCGGACCGAGACGATCGGGCCGTCGACCGCGCGGATCACGTCGGCGACGGTGATGGCCGTCGCCTCGCGCGCGAGCCGGTAACCGCCGCCCCCGCCCCGTCTGCTGTCGACGATCCCGCCGCGCCTGAGGTCGCCGAGGATCCCCTCCAGGAACTTGTGCGGAATGCCCTGGACCGCGGCGATCTCCTCGGCCTTCACCGGCCCGCCGCCGTCCTTCACGGCAAGCTCCAGTACCGCCCGTACCGCGTAGTCCGCTCGTGCAGAGATCCTCATACGACAATTGTGCGGCGTTCGGCCGGGGACAATGGCCACGCCACAATGAGCACACCACTCACACCGCTGCACACCGCTGACGGACAGGCGCGACCAGGAGGCGCTCCCTTGGAGCTGAGCAGACGTACATTCAACGCCCTCGCCGGCACCACGGCGCTCGGCTTCGCGCTCAGCGGCAGCGGTGGCGAGACCACCCGGGCCTACGCCTCGCACAGTGTGCCCACCGGCCCCGCGCCGGGCGCCCCGGCCGCCGACCGGCAGCGCCACACGGTCGGTTACGACAAGTACTCCCTGCTGGTCGACGGCCGCCGCCTGGTGCTGTGGTCGGGCGAGATGCACCCCTTCCGGCTGCCGAGCCCGTCGCTGTGGCGGGACGTGCTGCAGAAGATGCGCGCCCACGGCTTCAACGCGGTCAGCGTGTACGTCGCCTGGAACTACCACTCCCCGGGCCCCGGCCAGTACGACTTCACCGGTGTCCGCGACCTCGACCTGTTCCTGCGCACGGCCGCCGAGACCGGCCTGTACGTGATCCTGCGCCCCGGCCCGTACATCAACGCCGAGGTCGACGGCGGCGGCTTCCCGGGCTGGCTGACGGCGACCGAGGGCCGGGCCCGCACCTCCGACCCGACCTATCTGTCGTACGTCGACGAGTGGCTGACGCAGGTGAACTCCATCGCCGTCAGGCACCTGTTCACCAAGGGCTCCGGGACCGTCCTGCTCTACCAGATCGAGAACGAGTACGACTCCTTCACCGACGAGCCGCTCGGCCGGGACTACATGTCCCACCTGTACAAGAAGGTGCGGGCCGACGGGATCGACGTACCGCTGTTCCACAACGACGGGCGCAGGAACGGCGACTGGGCACCGGGGTCCTTCAACACCGGTGGCGAGGAGCACGGTTGGCTGTACGGCTTCGACGGCTACCCGGATCCGGCCCAAGTGCCGCCGGACTGGGGGCACTTCGGGGTCGGCGGGCTCAAGGGCGGGGCGACCGCGAGCCCGCACACGCCCGGTTTCCTGCCGGAGTTCGGCGGCGGCTGGTTCGACGCGTGGGGCGGGGTCACCTTCGGCGGCAAGGGGTACGCCGAGGCCCGGCGCACCCGGGACGCCGCCTACGAGCGGCGCTTCCAGCTCACCAACCTCGCCAACGGCATCACCGTGCACAACGTCTACATGACCTTCGGCGGCACCTCGTGGGGCTGGCTGCCCGCGCCGCAGGTCTACACGTCGTACGACTACGGGGCGGCCCTGGACGAGGGCCGCGGCCAGACGCCGAAGCTCGCCCCCGGCCACCAGCTCGGCCATCTCCTTCAGACCGTCCCGGACTTCGCCAAACTGGACCGGGCGGACGCGGTCCGGGCCGCCGACGAGCGGCTGAAGGTCTACCACCTCACCAACCCCGACACCGGCTCCCACGTCTACGTGGTGCGCAACGACACCGCCAAGCCCCTCACCACGACCCTGCCGGACGCGGGGATAGACGTGCCGTTCACCGTCGCCGCCCACGACGCCCGGCTGCTGGCCGCGAACCTCCAACTGGGCAGCAGGCGCCTCAAGTTCGCCACCGCGCAGCCCATGATGTACCTCAAGGCGGGCCGCCTGGACGTCGCCGTCTTCACCGGCCCGTACGGCGAGATGGCCCAGGTGCTCCTGGAGTGCCCGGAGGAACCGCTGGTGCACCGCGGGGACGCGGAGCCCGCCTGGACCTACGACCTCGGGGTCCTCCGGGTCACCGTGCCGATCGGTGTCGGCGGGCTGACCCGGGTGTGGATCGAGGGCGGCGGCAGCGAGACCCCGCTGCTCATGCTCTTCGCCGACGACCCGTCCTCGCTGCGGCTCTTCCCGGTGGACACCCCGACCGGCTCGATGCTGGTGTACGGGCCCTCGCTGGTGCGCGGAGCCACCCTGGACGGGGTGAACGTCCACCTGACCGGCGACACCAGCACCGCCACCGGCCTGGAGGTGTGGGGGCCGCGGGGCCTCGGCCAACTCGTCTGGAACGGCACCCCGTTGCGCACCCTGATCACCTCCACCGGCAGCCTCGGCGCCGAGCTGTCCGGGGTGCCCGGGCAGCTCCCGGTGCCCGGCTTCCGCGCGGTGCGGCTGCCCGCGCTGGGCGGCTGGCGGCGCCGTACGGAGAACCCGGAGATCGCCCCGGACTACGACGACTCCGGCTGGACCAGGGCGGACCGCACGACGACGTACAGCATCACCCCGGCCCCGCAGGGGCAGCCCGTGCTGTTCGCCGACGACTACGGCTACCACTACGGCGACGTCTGGTACCGGGCCCGGCTCACGGACGCGGCGGACCTGACGTCGGTGTCGCTGTCCTACAGCACCGGCACCCAGGGCCTGCTGATGGCCTGGCTGGACGGTGAGCCGCTGGGCACGCACCGGATGCCGGTGCCCGACAAGAGCACGGTACGCAAGGGGAGTTGGGCGGCGACGGCCACGTTCGACACGCCCGGGCGACACAATTTCTCCGGAGTTTCCCCGCGGATCCTGTCCGTGCTCGTGCGACGGATGGCGCACGACATGGACGGCGCGGCCGCCGACTCCCACAAGGTGGCCCGGGGGTTGACCGCGGTCTCCTTCAAGGGCGCCTCCCCGAAGGCGAATTGGCGTATCCGGGGCGAAATCGCACCCGACCCGGTGCGCGGACCGCTCAACAACGGCGGCCTGTACGGCGAGCGCAAGGGCTGGCATCTGCCCGACTTCGCCGAGAAGGGCTGGGAGCCCGTCGACCTGCCGCGCGCCGACCGGCGCCAGGGGGTCATCTGGTACCGGACCACCTTCCGGCTCGCCGTCGCCGCGGACACCGACGCCTCCATCGGCCTCACCCTCGACGACGACCCGGAGCGCGCCTACCGCGTCCAGATCTTCCTCAACGGCTGGAACATGGGCCAGTACATCAACGACGTCGGGCCGCAGCACACCTTCGCCCTTCCGGGCGGCATTCTGCGCACCCGTGGGAGCAATGTCCTCGCCCTCGCGGTCCTGGCCGACGGGACGACGGAGTCCGGGCCGGGGGACGTGCGGCTGACCCTGCTGGGGGCGGTGGCCGGAGGCCTACCGGTCGCGCGGGTGGACTCCCCGACTCCGCTAGCCTGACCTTCCAGCACAGCTTTTCGAAACGGCTTTTCGAATACCGGCACTGGTACCGGCACTGGCGAAGGGTGACCCACGATGTCGCTGAGCCCCGGCGATCCGGAGTCGATCGGCGGTTACACGCTGACCGACCGGCTCGGTAGCGGTGGCATGGGTGTCGTCTACCTCGGTCTCTCGGACTCCGGGCGGCAGGTCGCGGTCAAGCTCGTACATCCGGCGTACGCGCTGGACGAGGAGTTCCGCACCCGTTTCCGCCAGGAGGTCGCGGCGGCCCGCCGGGTGAGCGGGGCGTTCACCGCCCCGGTGGTGGACGCGGACCCGGACGCCCCGCAGCCGTGGATGGCCACGCTGTTCGTGCCCGGCCGCACCCTCGCGAACGTGGTGGCCGAGGACGGCCCGATGCGGGGGCGCAAGCTCAGGGTGCTCGCGCTGGGGCTCGTCGAGGCGCTGCGGGACATCCACCGGGTCGGCATGGTGCACCGGGACCTGAAGCCGAGCAACGTCCTGATGGCCGAGGACGGTCCCCGCGTCATCGACTTCGGTATCTCCTACGCCGTCGACAACGAGGCGCTCACCGTCACCGGCCGGCTGATCGGCACCCCGTCCTTCATGTCGCCGGAGCAGTTCGCCTCCTCGCGCGACGTCACCGCGGCCTCGGACATCTTCTCGCTGGGGTCCGTGCTGGTCTTCGCGGCCACCGGCAACCGCCCGTTCGACGGCAGCAGCCCCTATCTCACCGGCTACCAGGTGATGTACGAGCGGCCGGCGCTGGACGGGGTCGCCGAGCCGCTGCGGAGCATCGCCGCGCGCTGCCTGGACAAGGACCCGGCGGCCCGGCCGGACCTCGCCGAACTGCGCGAGCTGCTGCGGGCGCTGCCGGACACGGACCCGGCGGAGGGAGCGGACGGGGCGGAGGACTCGGCGGTCGCGCAGGCCGTACGGGCCGCGCTGGCGGCGGCCCGCTCCGCGGAGACCAGTCACCCCCGCTCGCGCTCGGGCCCGCGTCCGCCGGCCGCGGTCACCGACGGGACGGAGCTGGTGACGAACCGGCGCCGGGCCGCTCGCGGCGGGCGTGGGCGCCGGCGGGTCCTGCTCGGCATCGTCGCGGTCCTGGCCGTCACGGGGGCGGCCGTCGTGGCGCTGAGAACCGTGACGTCGACGTCGGAGACCAGCGCGTCGACCACTCCGTCCCCGACGGACACGTCCACGGGCGCCGCGGCCCCCGCGCCGAGCGAGTCCGCCGCCACCGTGACGCTGCCGCCCAAGCACGTGGCGTGGGACTACCAGATCGGCGGCGCCTATCCCCCGGCGGCCGGGGTCCAGGTGGTCAGCCGCGGCTACGACAGCGCGCCCGCGCCGGGGCTGTACAACATCTGCAACATCAACGCCTACCAGGCGGAGTCGGGCGAGGAGAGCGACTGGGACCCCGACCTGCTGCTGCGCGACGGCGCCGGGAAGGTCGTCTACGACAAGGACTGGAACGAGGCCGTCCTGGACATCCGGACGGCCGCCAAACGCCAGCGCATCGCGACCAGGCTGAACGGCTTCATCGACAGTTGCGCGAAGGAGGGCTACAAGGCCGTCGAGCCCGACAACTACGACAGCTTCACGCGCTTCCCGGCCTACCTCAAGGCCGACCAGGCCGAGGCCCTGATGAAGCAGCTGTCGGCGCACGCGCACGCCAAGGGCCTGGCCATCGCCCAGAAGAACACCGTCGAACTGGTCTCCGACCGCAAGGCCGTGGGCCTGGACTTCGCCATCGTGGAGGAGTGCGGCCAGTACGACGAGTGCGGCGCCTTCGCCGACGCCTTCGACGACAACGTCTTCGTGGTGGAGTACACCGAGCAGGGCATGACCCAGGCGTGCGCCACCTGGAGCAGCACGCTCAGCATCGTCCGCCGGGACGACCAGGTGGTGCCCGAGGGTGCGAGCGGCTTCCTGCGGAAGACCTGCTGACGCCCTCGGGAACTTCCCTGTTCAGCCGAGCCTGATCACGTTCCAGGACAGCGGCTCCAGTACGGCGGTCAGGGTGCCGTCCCGCAGCGCGGTGCCCTCGACCGCGTGCGGGGCGACCCGCTCGGGCTCGTCGAGGGTGTTGCGGGCGTCCGGGTCGGCGTCCGCGAGCGCGCTGTGCTCGACGACCTCCGTCAGACCCAGGCCGCTCAGGGCGACCTCCAGCGGCAGCGCCTCGGTCCGGCCGCGGTTGACGGCGAAGACGGTCACGGTGCCGTCCTCGGCGCGCACGGCGGTGGCGTGCAGCAGGTCGGCCTCGCCGTACTTCTTCGTCTCGTACGTCGGCGAGTCGACCCGTACGTCGAGGACCTGGCCGCGGCCGTACTTCGAGGCCTGGGCGAACGGGAAGAACGTCGTCTGGCGCCAGGCCGGGCCGCCGGGCTCGGTCATGATCGGGGCGATCACATTGACCAGCTGGGCGAGGCAGGCGACGGTGACGCGGTCGGCGTGCCGCAGCAGCGCGATGAGGAGCGAGCCGAAGACGACGGCGTCGGTGACGCTGTAGTTGTCCTCCAGCAGGCGCGGGGCCTCCGCCCAGTCCCGGGCGCCGGAGTTCTCGATCGCGTGCCACCGCGAGATGTACCAGACGTTCCACTCGTCGAAGGAGAGGTTGATCTTCTTCTTCGACTTGAGCTTCGCGCCGATGTGGTCGGCGGTGGCGACCACGTTCTCGATGAAGGACTCCATGTCGACGGCGGACGCCAGGAAGGAGTCGAGGTCGCCGTCCTCGGGCTGGTAGTAGGCGTGCAGCGAGATGTGGTCGACGAGGTCGTACGTCTCCTCCAGGACCGTCGCCTCCCAGGCGGCGAAGGTCGCCATGGACTGGCTGGAGGAACCGCAGGCGACGAGTTCGACGTCCGGGTCGATCTGGCGCATCGCGCGGGCCGTCTCGGCGGCGATCCGGCCGTACTCCTGGGCGGTCTTGTGGCCGGTCTGCCAGGGGCCGTCCATCTCGTTGCCGAGGCACCACAGCCTGATGCCGAAGGGGTCCTTGTCGCCGTGGGAGACGCGGAGGTCGGAGAGCGCGGTGCCCTCCGGGTGGTTGGCGTACTCCTGGAGTTCGAGGGCCTCGGCGACGCCCCTCGTGCCGAGGTTGAGGGCCATCATGGGTTCGGCCTGGGGGCCGACCTTCTTCAGGAAGGCGATGTACTCGGAGAGGCCGAAGCGGTTGGTCTCGGTGGAGCGCCAGGCGAGGTCGAGGCGGCGGGGACGGTCCTCGACGGGGCCGACGGAGTCCTCCCACTTGTAGCCGGAGACGAAGTTGCCGCCGGGGTAGCGGAGGGCGGTGACACCGAGTTCGCGGACGAGGTCGAGGACGTCCTGGCGGATGCCGTCCGCGTCCGCGGTGGGGTGGCCGGGTTCGAAGATGCCGGTGTAGACGCAGCGGCCTAGGTGTTCCACGAAGGAGCCGAACAGGCGGGGGTTGACTTCGCCGACGGTGAAGGCGGGGTCGAGGGTGAAGCGGGCGGTGGTCTTGCTCATGGGGACCTTTCGGAAACGGAATTACTTGACAACAAGCCAGTCATGGACCCACCCGAGGCGGTTCAGCCCCAGCTTCGGTGTGCCGTTGTCCTCTGCGTCGTAGTAGTGGTAGGCCAGCCAGTCCTGGCCCCGGGTCCGGAAGACCGACTCGCCTCCCGTGCCGATGTACCTCCCGTGTCCGGCCAGCAACAGGTCGCCGCCGCCCTCCAGAAGCGGCTTGCCCGCACTGTCGACGTACGGGCCGGTGATCGCCGTCGATCGGCCCACTCTGATCTTGTACGTGGAGTTCGTTCCCGCACAACAGGTGTCGTAGGACGCGAAGAGGTAGTAGTAGCGGCCGTGCCGGACGATGTACGGGCCCTCGACGGCGTACGGGGCGTCCGGGCGGGTGGCCAGGTGGTGGACCTGCGCCGCCGGAAGGGCCTTTCCCGTGGCCGGGTCCAGCTCGACCATGCGGATGCCCGTCCAGTACGAGCCGAAGGACATCCACAGCCTGCCGTCGGCGCGGACGACCGCCGGGTCGATGGCGTTCCAGGAGTCGGTCGTCTCGGAGGTGAGGACCTTGCCGTGGTCGGTCCAGCTGCCGGGCAGGCCGGTGCGGGAGGTGGCCACGCCGATCGCGGAGTGGTTGGTGCCCCAGGAGGAGACGGCGTAGTAGAGCCAGTAGCGGCCAGCGCGGTAGGAGAGGTCCGGCGCCCAGGGATCGCCCGTGGCGTTGTACTCGTACCACCAACTCGGCGGCTGGGCGAAGGCGTTGCCCGCGTCGTCCCAGTGCCGCAGGTCTATCGAGAGGCGAGCGCCGATCACACCGCCGGTCGAATAGGCCACGTACTGCCCGGACTTGAGCTGGAGGACGGTCGGGTCGTGGATGATCTGCTGGCCGGTGATCGGGAGGGGGTCGGGGTAGGTGGTGTCCGCGCGGGCCGAGGCCGGCAGGAGGGCAACGAGGACGGCGGCCAGCAGGGTCACCGAGAGCCTGGCGAGCGACACCGTCCGCGCCGGGGCGGAGGGTGGGCGGATGCCGCGGGCGGGCGCCGCGTCCCGGTCGGCGGGCGCGCGAAGGCCCGCTCGACGCGGCAGACGGGTCGGCGGTCTCAGGTTCATCGACTCGGGCCCCCTCACTGGCCGGCCAGGCCCGTGTGGGCCACGCCCGCCACGATCTGCCGTTGGAAGAAGACGAACACGATGATCAGCGGCAGGCCCGCCATCAGACCGCCGGCCATGAGCTGGGCCCACTGGATGCCGTAGGAGTTCATGACGGTCGCGATGCCGTTCGGCATGGTCATCAGGTCGGGGTTGTTGGTCACCATGTACGGCCACAGGAAGTTGTTCCAGGACGCGATGAAGGTGAAGATGCCGACCGCCGCGAGCGACGGCCTCGCGAGCGGGACGACGATCGTGAAGAAGACCCGCCAGCGGCCCGCGCCGTCGATGAACGCGGCCTCCTCCAGCTCGCGCGGGACGCCCTGGAAGAACTTGTAGAGGATGTAGACCATCGCGGCGGGCGCGCACTGCGGCAGGATCATGCCCCAGTACGTGTCGACCATCCCCATCTGCTGGACCGTGGTGAACAGCGGCACGCCGAGGACCGCCGGCGAGATCATCAGGCCCGCCATGACGACGGCCATCAGAACTCCCTTGCCCCTGAACTCCGTTCGGGCGAAGCCGTATCCGGCCAGCGCGCTCACGAACAGCACCACGGAGGTCACGCAGACCGACACGACAAGGGAGTTGACGAACCAGTTCGTGATGTTGCCGGTCTCGAAGAGGGCCTTCCACGCCTGGCCCGTCCAGTCCTCGGGAAGCCAGTGCGGGGGTACCTCCACCGCCTCGGTCTCCGACTTGAGGGAGGTGAACAGGCCCCAGGCGAACGGCGCGAGGAACACCACCGAGACGGCGGTGGCGAGGAGGGTGAGGATGATCTGGCTGGGGGTCCATGCTTTGGTCGTCATCGGGCGGCGCCCTCCTCACGGGTGCGCAGCAGCCACATCCGGGCGAGGGCGACGGCCGCGATGATCACGAAGAAGATGACGGAGATCGCGGAGGCGTAGCCCACGCGGTAGCTGGTGAAGCCCTCTTCGAGGGTGTACTGCACGAAGGTGCGGGTGGAGTTCTCCGGGCCCGGGCCGAAGTCCATCATCACGACGGCCTGGTCGAAGACCTGGAGCGAGGCGAGGATCTGGAGGGCGATCACCAGGCCGGTGATGTGACGCAGCATCGGCAGGGTGATGTGGACCGCGCGGTGCCAGGCGTTGGCGCCGTCCAACTTGGCGGCCTCGTAGAGGTGTTCGGGGATGGACTGGAGGGCGGCGAGGTAGAGCAGGAAGCTGAAGCCGACGGTCCACCACAGGGTGGTGATGACGACGGCGAGCATCGCGTACGACTTGTCGGTCAGCCACGGTGTCCCGATGCCGAAGACGTGGTTGACCATGCCCGTGCCGGGGTTGAACAGCCACTGCCACAGGTTGCCCGCGACGGTGGAGGGCAGCAGGAAGGGCGCGAAGAAGCACAGACGCCACAGCCATTTCCCGCGTTCGATGTGGTGGGCGAGCATCGCGAGGAGGAAGGCGAGGACCGTGATGCAGGGGACGACCAGCAGCGTGAAGTACGCGCTGTGGCCGAGCGCGTCCCACATCAGGGGGTCCTTGAGCGCCTCGCGGTAGTTGTCGAGGCCGATGAAGCTCTCGCCGTCGCCGGTGATGTTGGCGTCGGTGAAGCTGAGGTAGACGCCCCGCAGCAACGGCCAGATCACGAAGAGGGTGAAGAGCACGAGGAACGGCGCGACGAACCAGCCGCCGTGCTGGAAGCCCTGCTTGCGGCGGAGGGTGGCGGTCGCGGCGGCGGTCCTGGCGCGGGCCGGGGTGAAGACGGTCTCGGCGCTGGTCGTCATGCGGCCGTACCTCCCTGCGCTGCGGTCCGTCCGTCCATGGGGTTCTTCATCGCGAGCAGCGTGGTGAGCTCGCCCTTCATCCGGCGGGCCACGACGTCCGGCTTGGCGGAGCCCAGCGTCGAGGAGACGACGATCGGGCCGACGCGCTGGGCGAGGATCCCGGTGGAGCCCGCGAACCACATCTTCGGCTCGGTGGCCTGGTGGTCCATGGCCGAGGCGTACTCGTTCTGCGGGTAGAGCTTCTTGTACGCCGGCGTCGAGAGCGTGGGTGTGTAGGCGGGGATGTGACCGCCGGCCGCCCACTGCTGGGCGTGCGTGACGACGTAGGCGGCGAGCTGGTGGGCGGCCTCGTTGGTGGCGCCGCCCCGGCCGGACTGGTGGGGCAGCACGAAGGAGTGCGACTCGGCGTGGGTGGCCTGCTTGCCGAAGACGGGCGGCAGCGGGATGGCGCCGTAGTCGAGCTTCGCTCCCGAGTAGACCGGCACCGACCAGTTGCCCTCCCAGGCGAAGGGGGCGCCGTTGATGAACTGTTCGGCGCCTACGGACCCCAGGGCCGGGTCGGTGTACCCCTCGGTGACGTGCCGGCGCAGGAACTCCAGGACCTGGGTGGCCTTGTCGGTGTCGAAGGTGACCTCGGTGGCGTCGGCGCTGAACCAGGTGCCGCCGAGCTGGGTGTAGAAGGCGACGAAGAACCACCACTGGAAGTTCTGGTCGTTGACCCACAGGCCGATGGTCTGGAGCCCCTTCTTGGTGGCCCCCTTGGCCTCCTTGAGCAGGCCGAACCAGTCGTCGACGGAGGTGACCGGCACGATCCGGTCGTCGGCGCCGAGCAGCCCCGCCTTCCTCAGCACGTCCTTGCGGTAGAAGCAGAGCTGGACGTGGATGTCGAGCGGCAGGGCGTAGAGCTTCCCGTCGATGACCCCGCGCCGCCAGAGCGCCGGGTTGTAGTCCTGCTCGCGGACGCCGTACTTCGCGAGCAGGCCGACGTCCCAGGCGTCCAGGAGGCGGCCCGGTGCGAAGCCGGTGACCCGGCCCATGTGCATCACGCCGAGGTCGGGTGCGCGGTTGCCCGCGGCCGCCATGGCGAGCTTGGTGTAGAACGGGTTGCCCCACTGGAGGGTGGAGTCCTTCACGTCGATGCCGGGGTGGGCCTTTCGGAAGGCGTCCAGCATCGCGATCATGTTGGAGCCGTCGCCGCCGCTGAAGAGGTTCCAGTAGCGCACCCGGGTGTCCGCGCCGGAGGCGAGCGCGTCGGCGCCGGTGCCGAGGGCGGCGAAGCCGAAGCTCGCGGCGACGGTGAGCCCGCCCGCCGCGGCGAGGAAGTGTCTGCGGTCCAGGTCAGGTCGTCCCATGCCCTGCCCTTACTGGTCGAGAGTGTGCGACTGTTCGACATTTCGGATTACGCTCGTAACTTCGAACGGGACCGTAAGGTGCAAGCGCTTTCTAGTCAATGGGGGGCGCAGACATTCGAGCCCCCGACGCGTAGTCTCGAACGGCCCGCCCTGCGGTGGCGGGGCGAGTCAGGGGGTGGGATGGACATCGCGGGCGCGCGCAGGAGTGCGGCCCGGATCGCCTCGGCGCTACGGCGCACCCGTGCGACCTCGGCCATGCGCGAACTGGTCGGTGACCTCACCGCCGCCCTCCGGACCGGAGCCCGCCCCCCGGCCGACGTGCCCGAGCTGTGCCGGGCCCTGTGCCGGGCGATGAGCGCACGCCGTGGCGGCCGCCCCGTCGAACTGCGCTTCGAGCGCTTCCCCGACGAGATCGCGGTCACCGGACTGTGGGTGGAGTTCCAGGACTTCGACCTCGTCATCGTCGAGGAACGGGCCGAGGAGATCCAGCAACTGGTCATCCTGGGCCATGAGTTGTGGCATCTGCACGCGGGCCACGCCCACCATCACTCGGCTGCGGCGACCGCGCTGGCCGGCCGGCGCGGCTGGGACTCCGTCGCGCTGACCGTGGCCGCCCGCAACGGCTCCCGGGAGGCGGACGAGGCCGAGGCCGACGACTTCGGACACCGGCTCGCGGCGGCCTTCCGGCCCCTGCTCGCCGGGGGCGGCGGCACCGACGCGCCCCTGGACCCCGTACAGCGGTCGCTCGGTTATCGCGGGCGTGGGGGCGCGGCAGCCGGTTATCGGGGGCGCGGAGGCCCGGCACCGGGGCATGGCGGGCGCGGGGGCGCGGCACCGGGGCATGGCGGGCGCGGGGGCGCGGCACCGCGATGACCTTCCTCGCCCTGACCCCGGCCGAGTTCGTGAACGAGTTCTACCCGTCGTTCTGGTGGATCCCGGCCGGCATCCTCGCCGCCGCGCTCGCGCTCAAGCTGCCCAGCATCATCCGGCTGTGGAAGGACCCGATGCTGCGGGCGGTCGGCGGGCTGCTGCTGCTCGCCCTCGCGGTCTTCGTGTTCGTCGCGCCGTCGACGATCGCCCGCGTCAACCGGCTCACCGGCGTGCCGAACATCTCGGCGCCGTGGGTGTACTCGCTGCTCACCGCGTTCGGCGGGGCCTGTCTGCTGCTGATCATCACCTGGCGCAACGGCCCCTCCGACCGCTCGGCGCGCACCCGTCGGGCGATGCGTCTGGTCGTCGCCGGGTACGCCGGGGTGATCGCCGCGCTGTGGGTGCTGTTCGCGCTCGCGGACGTGCCGGTCGAGCGGCTGCGGGACATCGACACGTACTACGCCAACACGCCGTACATGCGCGAGCTGATCCTGCTCTACCTGCTCGCGCACACCAACTCCAGCCTCATCACCAACTGGCTGATCTGGAACTGGATCCGCACCGACGGGCTGGACGCGTGGCTGCGCTGGGGGCTGAAGTTCCTGGGCGTGGGCTACGCACTGCAGTTGGTCTTCGACGCGGCCAAACTCACAGCGCTGGTGGCCCGTTGGAACGACCGGGACCTGGACTGGCTGAGCACGGCCGTCGCGCCGCCGATCGCCTGCCTTGCCGCGATCCTGGTGGCGGTCGGCTTCATCCTTCCGCACGCCGGCCAGTATCTGCGCGACCGCTGGCGGGTCCGGCTCGCCCATCGCGAACTGCGGCCGCTGTACCTGCTGATGCGGACCGTGAGCGGCGGCGGGGCGTCCTTCGCGCTGCGCGCCACGCCCGAACTGCGCCTGGTGCGGCGGGAGACGTTCATCCGGGACACGCTGCTGCCGCTGATCCGGTTCGCCGACAGGGATCTGCGCCGGCGTTCGTACGACGCCGCGCTCGACCTCGGCTTCGCACCGGACCGGGCGCGGGCGCTGGCCGCGGCGGTGACCATCCTGGACGCGGTGGAGACGAGGGAGCGGGCCCCGGAGCCCGAGGCCGACGACAGCGAGGGCCCCGACACGACGGACCTCCTGCGGGAGATCGGGGCGACGTCCCGGGCACTGCGGCAGGGGGACGACGTGCGGGCGGTACGGGCGAGGGCGGAGGCCATGGCGGACGGGGTGGCGGCTGCGGGGTGAGGCGGCCCGCCGGGGCTCGCGGGGTGCCGGTTCGCCGTTGGCCTGGTGCGTGAGGGGTTGATTGGTGCGGATGTCCCGGTTACCAACGGTATCTACCACTGGTAACTTCCAGACCACCCAGATCGCCTCTTTGGCCGGGGATGTCTGGTGCGCAGGGAAGCCGGCGGGAGTCCGGGCGTCGCTCCCCCATGGTGACGTCCGGAACAGCCCGTGCGGGCCGAGGCGGCCCCCGCGTCGGCGAGCGGGTGCGGTGCTCGCCGCCCCCGTCGGGGGCCGGCCTCGACCGGATCCGGTCGCGTCGAGAGGCTGGCGCGCGACCGGAAGCCGTACGGCGATCATTTCCCTCCGCCACCACGGGTGTCAACTATCCCTGCGATAAATCGCAGCTATAGCTGCATCAGGTGGGGTCGGGCACTGGCTCGGGCCCCGCCGGACTCGGTACTCTCGCCCGGTGATTGACGCCCATGCTTCGCTGGCCGAGGTGCGCGAGCGCCTGGAGGAGCTGACCGGTCGGCCGGGCCGGCTGTCCGAGGAGCTGGACGTGGCCGCGCTGTCGTACCGCACCGGCGTTCCCGTCGCGTCGGTCGTCGCGCTGCTGGCGGGTGAGAGCGTGCCGGCGACGACTCTGAGCGAACGGGTGCGACAACGGCTGGATTTCGTACGCGACACCCGGCGCCGGCCGGACGGCAAGCGGCACTCGCTGGACGAGCTGGCGCGGATCGCGGGGACCAGTCGGCAGTGGTTGAGCGAGTGGCGGACCAGCGGGTTGCCGAGTCTGGAGCACGCGGACCGGATCCGCCGTCACTTCGACCTGCCGGCCGGGTTCTTCACGGCGGACGACGCGGAGGCGCTGCTCGCGGCGCTGCAGCCGGTGCTCCAGGAGTACGAGGCGAAGGCGGACCCCTTGGCAGCCCTACGCACCCCGGCCTTCTACCGCCTGGCCCGCCGGGCCCCCCACATGTCCCCCCGCAAACTCCAGGCCCTCGCCGAATGGGCCGAGATGATCACGGAACGGCAGACGGGGGACGAGGGGTCAATACTCGTCGGCAACGTTCACGTGAACGTTCACGGGCATCACGACATCGTTGTCTGAT
>NZ_JBEYVC010000003.1:0-3604 GCF_040643855.1 Streptomyces sp. NPDC047072
AGGGCTGGTACGAGATCGACAGCAGGGTGAAGGTGACGTTCGGCTCGCAGCGGTCGAGGCCGTAGGAGCGGCACACGGCGAACATCTCCGGTTCGGCGAGCGCCCGGTCACCCTCGCCCTCGGCGCTAAAAGAGTGGGTCCACTGAAGCCTCCCCAGGGGCGCGGGGAACTGCGCGAGCAACCACGAACCACCCGCACCCGTACGACGACCTGACGCATCGTCACTCCAGCGCGGCCCGCCCCGTCAGCGCCGTCAGGCTGCTCCGTACGTGATCCATCTGGGCCTGTACGTCGTCCCACCGCTCCCCGTGCTCCCGCAGCACCCGCTCCGTCTCCCGGGCGATCCGGTCCTCGCACACCCGCGCCTCCGCCACGATCTCCGCCGCCCGCGCCCGCGCCTCCTCCTGGTACCGCCGCCCGCAGGCCTCCGACTCGGCGAACTCCCTTTTGGCCACGGAGAGTTCGGCCTCCGCGCGAGCGACCCGTTCGGCATGGGCCGCGTCCGCCGCAGCCACCCGCTGCTGTGCCGCGCTCTCCTCCTCGGCCCAGCGTTCGGCGTGTTCCCTGGCCTGCTCGGCGAGCAGACCGGCGGTGCGTTCCCGTACCTCGCGCAACGCGGCGAGCGCCTCCGTGCGCCCCTCTTTCACCTCGCGCCGGGCGGCGACCCGGATCTCGTCGGCCTCGGCGCGCGCCGCGAGCAGCAGCTGACGGGCGCGTTCGTCGGTCTCGGCGCGTACGTCGTCGGCGTACGCCTGCGCGGCCTCGTGCACGCCGTTCGCGCGCGCCCGCGCCTCGTCGACGATCCGTTGCGCCTCCCGTCGCCCGCCTTCGCGGACCGCCGCGGCCTCCTCCTGGCCCAGTTCGAACAGCCGCCGGGCGCGCTCGCCGAGCGTCTCGTACGACTGCGGGGCGAGCGTGGCGACGACCTCCGTGAGCCGTGCCAGCTCCGCCTCCATCTCCCTGGCGAGCACGGTGAGCCGGGCGGCCCGCTCCCACGCGGCGTCCCGGTCCCGGGAGACGGCGGCGGCGTGGGCGTCGACCTGTTCGGGGCGGTAGCCGCGCCCTCTGACGGCCACGAAACCCTGTGGCGACACCGGTGCGCTACCCATCCTGGAACCCCTCTCCGCCGATGATTTCGCGCATATCTTGAGGTATCAGACAGAAATGTTCATAACGCGACACTCCGCGTAGAGGTCACGGTCGCAGGCGCACACAAAAGGGCCGGGCCCGGTCATACGGCCGGGCCCGGCCCACGGACGGCTCAACGGCGGGGCGTCACAGCAGCCCGTCCCACATCTGCTCCAGCAGCACCGACCACCAGCTCTCCGGCGAACCCAGCGCCGCCGGGTCCAGGGAGGCCAGCTGGGCCTGGAAGTCGACGGTCCAGCGGCCCGCCTGCTCCTGGTTCAGACCGAACCGCAGGCGCCACATCCGGCCGAGCAGCGCCAGGCACCGCTGGAACTCGGGCAGCCCCGTGTTCACGAACTGCGGCGGCACGGGCGCTCCGCCCGGACCTGCCTCCACCGGTACGGCGACGATGTTCGCGGTGCCGTACTGCACGCAGAGCGCCTTGCCGAAGTCGCTGCCCATCACGAGGTAGGAGGCGGCGTCCGAGGCCGGCCGCACCCCGCGTTCCTGGGCGAGTTCGGCGAGCGTCGGCACCGGGCGGCCGGGCTGGGCCTGCGCCCAGAAGAACGGGCCCATGTCCGTCGGCAGGCCCGCGACCACGAGGGAGTGCGCCACGATCGGGGGGACGCCCTGGCGGGCCACGGCGGCCTGCTCGAACCGGAACAGGCCCGGCCCGAACGCCGAACCCAGCTCCTGTGCGACGCCCTCCGGGGGGATCGGCGGGGCGGGCTGCACGGGGGGCAACGAGGCGCGCACCGGTGCGGGGCGGGCGGGGCCGTCGGCCACCTGGTGCAACTCGCCCTGGTGCGCGAGGAGTTGCTGCATGCCCTGCTGACGGCTCGCGTGATCGGTCCCGTACGGGGCGATGCTCGCGATCCTCGCCTGCGGCCACTGCTCCCGGATCATCCGCGCGCAGTAGGCACCCGGCAGCTCGCAGGACTCCAGCTCGGTGTGCAGCTCCAGCACCTGGTCCGGGGGCACGTTCATCGCCCGCAGCTCGTGGAAGATCTGCCACTCCGGATGCGGCGTGCCGGGCGCCGAACGCCGGATCACCTGCTGCTCCGACCCGTCCTGCGCGCGATACCGCAACACGGCCTGGTAGCCAGGACCGACGGTGGGCGGGCCGGGGGGCGCCGGGGGGTAGCCGTAGGCGGGGGGCGCGACGGCACCGGGGGGAGGCGGGGGTGGTGTGAAGGAGGGGCCGGGGGGCGGTGTACCGAGGGCGCCGGGGGCGGGTGGGGGCGTGGCGCCGGAGGGTGGGGGCATGCCTGGGGTGCCGGCGGCCGGGGGCGGCGGCGTGCCGAGGATGCCTGGTGCTGGGGGTGGCGTGTTGCCGGGGGCGCCGTGAGCCGGGGGTGGTGTGCCGAGGGTGCCAGGTGCTGGTGAAGGCGTGTTGCCTGGAGTGCCGGGAGCCGGGGGTGGCGGAGGCATGGTGCCGGGGGCACCCGCCGGCGGCGCGGAGAACATGGTCTCCGCGTGATGTACGGGCCCACGAGCGGCCCCTGGGACACCGGGGGCACTGGGCGGCTGCGGTGCGCCCGGGGCCTGCGGCGCGGCGGACGCATGCGGAGGGCCCGGGACGGCCGGGGTCTGCGGTGCACCCGGAGCCGGCGGCACGCCGGGAGAACCCGGGGTACCCGGAGCGCCCGGCGCCGCCAAGGCACTCGGCATGCCCAGGGTGCTCGGAAGCCCCGGTGCGCCCGGAGGGTTCGGCGTGCCCTGAGTGCCAGGGACTCCGGCGGGTCCCGGAGGGTTCGGCGTGCCCGGGGCGCCCGGAAGCCCCGGTGCGCCCGGAGGGTTCGAGGTGCCCTGAGCGCCTGGAACTCCGGGGGGTACTGGAGGGTTCGGCGCGCCCGGGGTACTCGGAAGCCTCGGTGCTCCCGGAGGGGTCGAGGTGCCCTGAGCACCCGGAAACCCCGGTGCGCCCGGAGGGTTCGGCATGCCCGGGGCGCCCGGAACTCCCGGCGTTCCCGGGGGATTCGGGGTGCCCGGATAGCCATGCGTGCCCGGCGCACCGGGAACACCAGGGGTGCCCGGGGGATGCGGGGCGCTCCCGGCGGTGCCGGTTCGCCCCTGGTCGCCGAACATCGTCGGGGCATGGGGGGCACCGCCCGGAGGCGTACCGCCCGGCGGGTTCGGCGGACCGGGCGGGTGGGGAGCGCCGGGCGGAGGCGTGTGCCCCGGGGCACCCTGCGAGCTCTGCCCACCGACGCCGGGCGGCGGCGGAACGGCACCCGGAGCCGGCGGCGCACCGGGAGCCGGAGTCGAACCAGAGGGCGGCGGAGGCATCCCCGGCCCCCCGAGCCCGTCGGAACCATCGGGCCCCGGCGCCGACACGAACTGCGTCGGCACATACCCACCGGACGAAACGGAACCGGACGGCGACGGAGGCGCAGCCGGACCACCAGCGGTCCCCTGCGGATACCCGTACGAGGACGTACCCGCCCCCGGACCCCCCGGCAGAGACGGCGTACCC
>NZ_JBEYVC010000003.1:3697-21205 GCF_040643855.1 Streptomyces sp. NPDC047072
CGTACCCACACCGGGCGCCGGAGCCGACGTACCCGAACCACCACCCACCCCGTGCGGATACCCATACGAAGACGCACCCGCCCCCGGAGCCCCCGGCAGAGACGGCGTACCCACACCGGGCGCCGGAGCCGACGTACCCGAACCACCACCCACCCCGTGCGGATACCCATACGAAGACGCACCCGCCCCCGGAGCCCCCGGCAGAGGCGGCGTACCCGAAGCACCCCCCGTCCCCTGCGGATAGCCGTACGAAGACGCGCCCTCCCCAGAACCCCCCGGCGCCGGAGACGAAGCCGCGGCTCCACCCCGCCCGCGTCCCGCCGAAGGCGACAGCTTGCTGGTGGCGGAGTCGACGATGTCCCCGCCACCCCGCACGGACTCCGGCCCGGACCCTCCGGAAGACGCCGCACCCGGCACCCCGGCCCCTTGCGGATAGCCGTACGACGGCGCACCGGACGAAGGCGTCACGTCCGAACCCGGTCCACCCGACGAAGGCGTCACGTCCGCCCCCGGCCCACCCGACGAAGGCGTCACGTCCGCCCCCGGCCCACCCGGACCCGCGGATCCACCGGGCCCACCCAGTCCACCCAGTCCACCCGGTCCACCCACTCCACCCGGTCCGCCAAGCCCCTGCGGATAGCCGTACGACGCCCCACCGCCCCCCACCGAAGGCCGCCCCGGTGTGTCCGAACCGCTCCGCCCCAGCGCGTCCTCCCTCGTCCCCGGCGCGTTCGGGTCGTCCAGGGCCGGTGCCTCAGCTGTCGGCGGCAGCGCGCTCCCCCCGGGCATCAGCTCCGTCTCCGCGTCCGCAGGTGTCGAGGGCTCCTCGTCGGGGCCGCTCAGCGGTGACGCCGTCACCGTGTCGGGGAGGGCCACGGACAGGTCCTCCCCGCCGTTCGTGTCGGTCCCGGTCCAGGGAGTCGCCCCGGCAGCCACCTCGGACACCCGGTCCCGCACCCCACCGGACGCCCCCGCGCCCTCAACCGATCCCGACCCGACAGAACCACCCGACGCCGGGCCAGCCGA
Organism: Streptomyces sp. NPDC047072; assembly: GCF_040643855.1. Lineage (NCBI taxonomy): Bacteria > Bacillati > Actinomycetota > Actinomycetes > Kitasatosporales > Streptomycetaceae > Streptomyces > Streptomyces sp. NPDC047072. Next base: position 4,724 of record NZ_JBEYVC010000003.1, read on the forward strand.
CCCAACAGCACCACTGGCCCCCGAGCCAGCTGCCCCGACAGCACCACTGGACCCCGACCCGGCCGACCCAACAGCACCACTCGCCGCCGAATCCCCCGCCCCCGCCCCCGCCCCGGAACCCCGCCCCGGAATCCCCAACTTGTCCGCCGCGTCCTGCAACCACTCCGGCGGAGTCAGAAGAAACGACGTCTGGTTGAGGTCCACCCGAGCCGCCGCAGGCCCCGGTACCGCATCCGAGACGTCGTCCTCGCGGCCGTACTCCTCCTCGTACCGGCGGATCACCTCCCCCACCGGCAGCGCGGGCCACAGCGTGGCCTCCCCGCTGTCCCGGGCGAGCACCAGCCGCTGGGCGCCACCGTCCGAACGCGGCCCGTCCGCACGGTCCTCGGCCCACACCACGAACCCGAGCCCGAACTCCCGTACCCGCACCTCACGGTGCTGGTACGACGGCACGTCCCCGTTGATCCACTCTTCCGCGCGCTCCTGCGCCTGCGCGAACGTCACCATCGCCGAAGCTCACTCCCCAACCACGGAAGAAGACACGGGGACAGAACGGGCGAACCCGCCGTCCACCATGAGGTTCGCCACCGTCTCCAACTCCGGCGGATTGCCCGCGAGTCGGGACAGGAACACGTCGAAGTCCTCGCCGCACGGCAACAGCAGACGGGAGACCCGCTCGGCCGGCGCCAGCGAGGGATCGACGTCGCGCGCGTCGTCGTACGCGCAGAACCACACCGAACCGATCCGCTCCCCCTTGACCTTCACGGCCAGCAGCCCGCCCTGCACGAACCCGACGCCCAGGTAGTCCTTGGTCAGATGGTCGCGCAGACACTTGTTGACGTAGACGAGGTCGTTGACCGCCGCCTCGTCCCGCACCGTGAAGAACGGCTGGTCCACCAGCAGCCCCAACTCCGCGTCCAGCGCGGCCCCGACGGGCGCACAGCCACCCGCCGCCTTGAGGAACGACCGGTAGGCGCCCGGCAGTCGGTAGCCGAGGTCCTCCTCGACCCCCTGCACCTGCGACTCGGTCACCGCCACCGCCGACTTGGGCAGCCCGAAGTGCGCCGGACGCGTCTCCTGCAACGGCCGCGTCCCGCGCTTGTTCTGGTCGACCCCCGCCGACGCGATCCCGCCGTGGTGCCGCAGCAACGCCTTCACCTCGACCGGAATCAGCTCAAGACGCCGCGAGTCGAGCACGTGGTGCCACGTCCAGCCGTGCGGGGTCGCCACCGCCGACACCGTGTCCCACAGCTCGTGACCGGTCGCCGCCAGCGCCGCGTTCGCCGACACGTAGTCCGTCAGCCGCAGTTCGTCGACACCGAACCCCTCCGGCGGCTCGGCGATCTCCGCCGCCGCGCGCGCGTAGGGCGAGAAGTCGGGGTAGCCATGCTCGTCCACCCGCACCCCCCGGGGGTGCCGGGCCGCCCGGACCGGATCCGGGAAGTGCACGACCTGCCCGGCGTAGGCCGCGTTCGGCGGCGCGGCCCGTCCCCCGGCCCGGCGGCTGTCCGGTGCCGCCGGCCCGAGCCGACCTGTCGTCATGGCGAAAGCCCCCTGCGGCGCTCTGGTACGACCCGCGGCGACCCCCTCGGCCACTCGGCCGGGCCACCACACGCCGTATCGACTGTCTCGTCCCTCTCCACGCGTCAACCGCACGCGAGGGTTCACCTGAGCACCCCGCGGCGACCACACGGATCGCGGTGCGAACAGCCTATGCGGTACGACGACACCGGTCACCGGGCGCCGGTCAGCGCCCCTCCGCTTCCGTGACCAGCCGTCACCCCGCCGTGACAGCCTGCCCAAACCCGGGCGTGTCGCGCCGCCCCAGCTTTCGCGGCAGCCACGCCATTTGGCAATCTGTGACATCCGGGGGGATGCTCGGAGGGGATGATGATCATGAAAGCGACGACGGCCGGGACGCCGACGGGACCGCTCAGAGGACCGCACCACGACCCGTACACCGGCACACCCGCCGGCCCGGGCGCCGACCCCCGCCTCGGCGGCGGCGACCCGCGCATCGGCTGGAGCAGCACCGAAGCCCTGCACACACCCGCCCTGCTGGAGCGCCGCGACGGCATACTCCCGACCGTCGCCGCCGCCCTCTCCGTCCGCGGCGAGACCCTCACCGGCACCGCCGCCCGCGGCGACCAGGCACCACCCCTGCACCCGCTCGTCCAGGACTTCCTCGACACCCTCACCAGCGGCCAGCGCGACCGCTTCACCGGCCGCTGCGCCGAGACCATGCTCATATCCCGCCACATCGCCGCCGCCGACGCCGCCCGCAGCAAGCGCGCCGCCCGCAGGCCGATGACCAACGGCGAGGCCCGCAAGGCCCTCAAGCAGGCCAAGCTCACCACCCGCCGCATCCGCGAGGACGGCGACCCCCTGCACGGCAGCTTCGCCGCGCCCTGCCGCGCCTGCGCGGCCCTCAGCGCCCACTTCGGCGTCCGCATCGTGGACCCGACCGCAACCGAGAGCTGACCGCCGCGCATCCCCCTTCTCACATACGTACGGCAACTCCCGTACGCCCCATGGCAACACCTCTGTACGACAGCGCCGCCCGCCGGCGCCGATCCCTGACCTCGACGATCGAAGGGCCGATGCACCCCGACCGCACCTCGACCACCCGCTTCCCCGCCCCCGTCGACGCCGCCCTGCGCGCCGCCGGCTGGCAGCCCGGACGCTGGGACATAAAGCAGGCCGAGATCTGGGCCGACGCCCTGCGCGAACACACCTCACCCGGCGGACACCGGCACAGCGTGTTCCCGGCCGCCGTCGAGGCCTGGGCCGAATTCGGCGCCCTGCACCTCACCCCCGCGGGCCCCGGCCGCCAGGTCGCCCCCGTCCACCTCCACCTCGACCCGCTGCACGGCCTCCACATGGCCCGCACCCTCGTCGACCTCGGCCGCGCCCTCGACACCGAGGTCAGCCCCCTCGGCGCCGAGACCGACACCCAGGCACTCCTCGCCATCGACACCGAGGGCCGCGTCTACGCCCTCGACCACACCGGCGACTGGTACCTCGGCCCCGACATCGACCAGGCCCTGGCAGCGCTGGTCTCAGGCATCGAACCGGCACGGCTCACCGCGGGATAGCGGCCGGGCGAGACGGACACCTGGCGGGCCAGACACAGCGCAGGACGGACGCCACGCAAGACAGACGCCCACCGGGGCCGGGAGCGCGCGAGACCGTCGCCGATCAGTCCAGGGCGCGAGCCAGACCGCCGCCCACCAACCCCTACGCCGCCGGAATCACCGCGGGCTGACGAGGACTACGCCGCCGGAATCACCGCCGACACCCGGAAACCCCCCGCGTCCGTCGGTCCCGACACGAACACCCCGCCCAGCGCGGCGACCCGCTCCTTCATCCCCACCAGGCCGTTGCCGCCGGACGGCAACCGCGCCGGCGCCTGGGACGGCACCTCCGGCGGCGGCTCGTTCTCCACCTGCATCGCGATCTCCGACACCCGGTGCGCCAGCCGTACGTACGTCTTCGCACCCGCCGCGTGCTTGTGGACGTTCGTCAACGCCTCCTGCACCACCCGGAACGCCGTCTGCTCGATCTCCGCCGCATACGACCGCACATCTCCCTCGATCGACAGCGCCACGACCATCCCCGTCGCCGCCGACTGCCCGATCAGCGCGTCCAGATCGTCCAGACACGGCCCCTCCGCGTCCTCCACCGCCCGCGACGCCGCGGCCGCCGCGGCCACGCCCACCGCCGCCAACGGCAACGACCGCTCCGCCCGCGCCGCGTTGTCCGCACTGCGCAGCACCCCGAGCATCTCCCGCAACTCGGTCAGCGCCTGCCGCCCCATGTCCCCCACCAGCGCGGCATTCTTCACGGCCTTCTCGGGATCCTTGCGCGCGACCGCCTGCAGCGCCGCCGCATGCACCACCATCAGACTCACCCGATGCGCGACCACGTCATGCATCTCCCGCGCGATCCGCGTCCGCTCCTCGTTCCGCGCCCACTCCGCGCGCTCCTCCGCGCGCTCGGCGAGCAGTTGCAACTCCCGCTCCAGACTGTCGGCGCGCTCCCGGAGACTCTCCATCAGCCGCCGCCGGGCCCCCACGTACAGTCCCAGCAGCAACGGCGGCGCGGTCATCCCGATCGCCGTCGTGATCGACGCGAACGGCACGAACCAGTCGCCCAGGTCCCAGGTGCCGTGCGCCATGTCCTGCCGGACCCGCACGAACATCACGATCAGCATCCCGACGAGGGACATACCGGCGAGGGAACCGATGATGCGGCGGGGCAGTTCGGACGCGGCGAGGGTGTAGAGACCGACGATGCCCATCAGGTAGCCCATCTGGGCCGGAGTGATCGCGATGGAGACGAGAACTACGGCGATCGGCCACTGGCGGCGGACGAGCAGTACGGAGCCGGCGAGAACGCCGAAGACGATGCCGACGGGGGTGGGGATCCCGGCGTCGTGCGCGAACCGGATCCCTTCGAACGCACACTCCACCGCGGAGGCCGCCGCGAGCCCGATGTCCAAGGCCGCGCTACGCCACCGCTCCCACCACCACGGCCCCTGAGGCGCCCTGGTGGAGTCTTCCCCCGTCGTGGTCATGCCTCCCAGCCTACGATCGGTCGCCGCCGGATTTCCGTCGACTTTCTCCGACAGGCCTACACCACGCGCGGTGACCGATCGATAGCAAAAACATCCGATATCCCTCGAACTGCTGAATCACACACTGTTCGACTCCGGAAGGTCGCATTCCGCCCAGACGGTATGCGCATGGCACATCCACCTGGCAAGTACGCGGACTTCGAGGGGTTGCGGGAGCGGGCGGTGGCGTTGCGCCGGTCCGGCCTCAGCCGCCGACAGATCCGCGACCACCTGCACGTCGACAACAACGACATCCTCAACCGCCTCCTGGAGGGCGAGCCGCCTCCGGAGTGGACCAAACGCCCGAACGCCAAGGACGACCTACGGCACCGAGCAAGGGAACTCCGCCTCCAGGGCTGGACGTACGACCAGATCCAGGTGGAGCTGGGCTGCTCGAAGAGCTCGATCTCACTGTGGGTACGGGACCTGCCGAAGCCCGAGCGCCGCGATCCCTCAGAGCAGGCGAAGCTCGCAGCACGGAAGCGATGGGAGCACGAACTGGCTGTACGGGACGAAGCACGACAGAAGACCAAGGCGGCGGCGACCGAACAGTTCGGCGAAATGTCCGACCGCGACTTGTTCGTCGCGGGCATCGCCCTCTACTGGGCTGAGGGCTCCAAGGACAAGTCGTACGACCGACGAGAGAACGTCCTCTTCGTCAACAGCGATCCGGGCGTGATCCAGGTCTATCTCGCATGGCTCGACCTGCTTGGTGTGGAGTCCGAGCGCCTGGCGTACCGGGTGATGATCCACATGACGGCCGACGTGGAGAGAGCCAAGCGCTACTGGGCAGACCTGGTGGGCGTCGACGTCTCCGGCTTCCAGAAGACGACGATCAAGAAACACAATCCCAAGACCGTGCGCAAGAACGTCGGCGACGACTACCGAGGTTGCCTGGTGATCCGGGTTGCGCAGGGCGCGGAGCTGTACCGCCAGATCGAAGGCTGGTGGAAGGGAATGGTGGCTCAGGCGCCAGCACGACTCAGGTAAGGTCGGACGCAGCCATCCGCCATGGGGTAACTGGTAGCCCGCGGGCCTTTGAAGCCCTGTAGTGCTGGTTCGAATCCAGCTGGCGGAGCAACAAGGTTCGGGCCCTGACAGCACTGTCAGGGCCCGCTCTCATGTCCCCCATGAAACGCCCCGGTATCCTGCGGATGTCACCCCACCCTCTCCACAGCCGAAGGGCATCCCGTGAGCGCCATTCGCCCGGCAGCCGTCGTCGTTCTCGCAGCGGGTGAGGGCACCCGTATGAAGTCGGCCACACCGAAGGTCATGCATGAGATCTGTGGCCGCAGTCTTGTAGGGCATGTACTCGCCGCCTCGCGGGAGTTGGACCCCGAGAACCTCGTCGTGGTCGTCGGGCACGCGCGGGAGAAGGTCGTCGCGCATCTCGGTGAGATCGACCAGGACGTACGGACCGCGGTCCAGGCGCAGCAGAACGGCACCGGGCACGCCGTACGGATGGCTCTGGAGGAGTTGGGCGGGGCCGTCGACGGGACTGTCGTCGTCGTGTGCGGGGACACCCCGCTGCTCACCGGCGCCACCCTCAACGCCCTTGCCGCCACGCACTCCGGTGACGGGAACGCCGTCACCGTTCTCACCGCCGAGGTGCCGGACGCGACCGGTTACGGCCGGATCGTGCGGGACGACTTCTCGGGTGCCGTGACGGCGATCGTGGAGCACAAGGACGCCTCGGAGGCGCAGCGGGCGATCCGGGAGATCAACTCCGGGGTGTTCGCGTTCGACGGGCAACTCCTCGCCGATGCGCTCAAGAAGGTGCGGACGGACAACTCGCAGGGCGAGGAGTACCTCACCGATGTGCTGGGGATCCTGCGGGAGGCCGGGCATCGGGTGGGGGCGTGTGTGGCCGGCGATCACCGGGAGATCGCGGGGATCAACAACCGTGTGCAGTTGAGCGAGGCGCGCAGGATTCTCAACGACCGGTTGCTGACCGCGGCCATGCTCTCGGGGGTGACGGTCATCGATCCGGCGACGACGTGGATCGACATGGCGGTGACTTTCGGCCAGGACGCGGTCGTGCATCCGGGTACGCAGTTGCACGGTGAGACGCATGTCGGCGAGGGCGCCGAGGTGGGTCCCAACAGCCGTCTCACGAACACGGTCGTCGAGTCCGGGGCCCGGGTCGACAACACCGTGGCCGACGGTGCGCATGTCGGCGCCGGTGCGTCCGTGGGGCCGTACGCCTATCTCCGTCCCGGTACCCGGCTGGGTGCGAAGGGCAAGATCGGGACGTACGTCGAGACGAAGAACGCGTCGATCGGGGAGGGCACGAAGGTGCCGCATCTCTCCTACGTGGGGGACGCGACGATCGGTGAGTACACCAACATCGGTGCGGCGAGCGTGTTCGTGAACTACGACGGGCAGGACAAGCATCACACGACCGTCGGGTCGCACTGTCGTACGGGTTCGGACAACATGTTTGTGGCTCCTGTCACGGTCGGGGACGGTGCGTACACCGCCGCCGGGTCCGTGATCACGAAGGATGTGCCGCCCGGTTCGCTGGCCGTGGCCCGTGGCCAGCAGCGGAATATCGAGGGCTGGGTGGCGCGGAAGCGGCCGGGGAGCGCGGCGGCGAAGGCTGCCGAGGCGGCCTCTGGCCAGCAGGAGCGCGAGAGCTGACCGGAAACAGGTGCGCCAGAGTCGTCGTACCGTGATAAGTGCACACCCCGCTGTAGATACCTCTGAGGAGACAGTGCTGTGACCGGGATCAAGACGACCGGCGAGAAGAAGATGATGTTCTTCTCCGGCCGCGCCCACCCCGAGCTTGCCGAGGAGGTCGCCCAGCAGCTGGGTGTCGGGGTCGTCCCGACGAAGGCCTTCGACTTCGCGAACGGCGAGATCTACGTCCGTTACCAGGAGTCGGCGCGCGGTGCGGACTGCTTCGTGATCCAGAGCCACACGGCTCCGATCAACCAGTGGATCATGGAGCAGTTGATCATGATCGACGCCCTGAAGCGTGCGTCGGCGCGTTCGATCACCGTGATCGTGCCGTTCTACGGCTATGCGCGGCAGGACAAGAAGCACCGTGGTCGTGAGCCGATCTCGGCGCGGCTGATCGCGGACCTGATGAAGACGGCGGGTGCGGACCGCATCCTGACCGTCGATCTGCACACCGACCAGATCCAGGGCTTCTTCGACGGCCCCGTCGACCACCTGTTCGCGCTGCCGCTGCTGGCGGACTACGTGGGCCGGAAGACCGACCGGGCGAAGCTGACGGTGGTCTCGCCGGACGCGGGCCGGGTGCGGGTCGCGGACCGCTGGTGCGACCGGCTGGGCGCGCCGCTGGCGATCGTGCACAAGCGGCGGGACAAGGACGTGGCGAACCAGGTGACCGTCCACGAGGTCGTGGGTGAGGTCAAGGGCCGCGTGTGTGTCCTGGTCGACGACATGATCGACACCGGTGGCACCATCTGCGCCGCGGCGGACGCGTTGTTCGCGCACGGTGCGGAGGACGTCATCGTCACTGCGACGCACGGTGTGCTCTCGGGTCCCGCGGCGGACCGGCTGAAGAACTCCCGGGTGAGCGAGTTCGTGTTCACGAACACGCTGCCGACACCGGGTGAGCTGGCTCATGACCTGGACAAGATCAAGGTGCTGTCGATCGCGCCGACGATCGCGAGTGCGGTGCGTGAGGTGTTCGAGGACGGGTCGGTGACGAGCCTCTTCGACGAGCAGTGAGCGTGCGGTGAGCGTGCGGTGAGCTGTAAAAACGCTTCTGCATGATCGATTTTTCTATGGCCTCCCCCGCCGAGTAGACTGCGCAAGTTGCTCGGCGAGGGAGGCCGTATCCATGGATACGGCGATCCGTTATCGACGCGCTCTTCGTAGCAGGCCGTTCGTGGCCGGGTGACCACGTCCGTCGCTATTTCTACGAGGAGTGATCCGCATGTCCGAGGTCAAGATCTCCGCCGAGACCCGTTCCGAGTTCGGCAAGGGTGCCGCCCGCCGTATCCGCCGTGACGCCAAGGTTCCCGGTGTTCTCTACGGTCACGGTTCCGACCCGCTGCACCTGACCCTTCCGGGCCACGAGCTGCTGCTCGCCCTGCGTACGTCGAACGTCCTGATCTCCCTGGACATCGACGGCAAGACCAACGAGCTGGCGATCCCGAAGTCCGTGCAGCGCGACCCGATCAAGGGCTTCCTGGAGCACGTCGACCTGCTTCTCGTGAAGCGCGGCGAGAAGGTCACCGTCGAGATCCCGGTGCACGCCGAGGGCGAGCTGGCCGCCGGCGGCAACCTGCTGGAGCACGTGCTCAACGCGCTTCCGGTCGAGGCCGAGGCCACCCACATCCCCGAGTCCGTCACGGTCTCCGTCGAGGGCCTGGAGGCCGGTGCCTCCGTCCTCGCCAAGGACATCAAGCTCCCGAACGGCACCACGCTGGCCGTCGAGGGCGACACCGTCGTCCTCCAGGTCCTGGCCGCGCAGGCCGAGGAGGCCCCGGAGGGCGAGGCCGAGGGCGACGAGGCCGCGGAGGCCTGACCGGCGGCTCGGCCGTGGCTGTCGTGGCGCCGCTTCGAAGGCGCCCGGCGCCGCAGGCTGTGCCCACCCGTTCCGCCGTGCGGAACGACCGCCCACAGCGGTAGCGATATACGCTCAGCCGCCGCCCCTGTTGTTTTTCCGGGGGCGGCGGCTGCGGCATGTACAGAGGAGAGATGGACGTGACCACCCCCGCCAACGCGCCCTGGCTGATCGTCGGGCTCGGCAACCCCGGGGCCGAGTACGCCGGCAACCGGCACAATGTCGGCTTCATGGTGGCCGATCTGCTGGCCGCGCGGACCGGGGGCCGGTTCAAGCGGGCCGGGAAGGCGCAGGCGCAGGTCGTGGAGGGGCGGATCGGTCCGCCCGGGCCGGCCAACCGGCGGGTGATCCTGGTGAAGCCGATGTCGTTCATGAACCTGTCCGGTGGGCCGGTGAACGCGCTCAAGGACTTCTACAAGGTGCCGGTCGCGAACATCGTGGCGATCCATGACGAGCTGGACATCGACTACGGCGTGCTGCGGCTGAAGCTGGGTGGCGGGGACAACGGCCACAACGGGCTGAAGTCGATGACGAAGGCGTTCGGCGCGGACTACCACCGGGTGCGGTTCGGGATCGGGCGCCCTCCGGGCCGTATGCAGGTCGCGGACTTCGTGCTGAAGGACTTCGCGTCGAGCGAGCGCAAGGAGCTGGACTACTTCGTGGACCGGGCGGCCGACGCGGTGGAGGCGCTGGTGACCGAGGGTCTGGAGCGGGCGCAGAGCACGTACAACTCCTAGTCGCCTCCCAGCCGACATTGACTTTGAGCAAGGCGATGGCCAATGATCCCCGCCATGCCTGCCACCACCGCGGCCCGCAAGGGCTCCCGTCAGACCTCGGCCGCCGCCCTGCGCTTCGGGCGGCTCGCCGCCATGGGGGCGGTCGCGCTGGTGATCCTGGTCGCCGGGGTGTGGGCGTCCTGGGGCAGCGCCCAGTACGTGATGCTCACCAAGGGGCGTGAGCAGGGCACGGTCGAGGTGGCGCGGTGTGCGGCCGAGGAGTGCAGCGGCCCGTACACGCCGGTCTCGCACGGGTCGACGGCGCGGGCGCGGGTGGTCATCCACCAGAGCGTGGCCGTGAAGAAGGGGCAGGCCTACGCGGTCGTGGTCAAGCCCGGTACCGACGAGGTCGTACGGTCGGGGCCGTCCGGAGTCCTGTACTCCTGGGTGCCGTTGGGCGGGGCGCTGCTGCTGGCCTCCGTCGTGGTGGCGGGCGGGCTGCGCCGGACGCGGCTCGCGTGGGTCATGGCGGGCTCGGGGGTCGTTCTGCTCACGGCTGCTTTCGTGACGGTCTGAGAGGGTTCGGCGTTCTCTTTTTCTGTGGAGGACATGAGTGTTGTCTGTTCGTGATTGACCAGAGGTCAGTCACAGCCGCAAGCTGAGCCGCCCCCTCCACATCTTCCCGTTCACTCTCGAAGATGGATAACTGCCCCATGCGTACCCTCAACCGCGCCGGCGTCCTGTCCGCCGTCGCCGCAGCGGCCTTCCTCGTCGCCCCGGCCGCGCACGCGACCGCGCCCGGCGACAACGGCACCGTGAAAATCCACGACGCCACCACCGGCGAAGAGCTCCGCAAGAACGAGCCGCACGTCTGCACCTTCTACCTCGACGCCTTCGGCTTCGACGCGGTCCAGGAGGTGGACTGGCACATCGAGGCCTGGGCGCCCACGGCCGACGTCAAGGGCGAGACCGTGAAGTCCGGCGAGATCACGCTGGACGCCGACGGCCACGGCCGTACCGAGGACCTGTCCCTGCCGGACGGGCACTACAAGCTGTTCTGGAACTTCGAGGGTGAGAAGGGCGCCGCCAAGCACAAGGTGTTCTGGACGGACTGCGAGGACGACCAGGGTGGCGAGGGCGGGTCCGGCGGCTCTACGGCCACCCCGTCGGCGCCCGCCTCCACGACCCCGGGATCCACCGAGTCGGCCACTCCGGGTGCCGAGGCTTCCCCGTCGGCGTCCGCCGCTGTCTCCGCCTCCGCATCCGCGTCCGCCCAGGGCGGTTCCGGTGACCTCGCCGAGACCGGCAGCAGCGCCCCGGTCGGGCTGCTCTCCGGGCTCGCGGCCGCGCTGGTGGCGGCGGGCGGTTACCTGGTGGTCCGGCGGCGCCGGGCCTGACGTACGACAAAAGTGCCCCCGGGATTGGATCCCGGGGGCACTTCCATGACCGGGCTCAGCCCGTGTTGCGCAGGCCCGCCGCCACGCCGTTGACGGTGAGCAGCAGGGCGCGGGCGAGGAGCGGGTCGGCGGGCTCGCCCGCTGCGGCCGCGTCGCGCTGGCGCTTGAGGAGCGTCACCTGGAGGTAGGAGATCGGGTCCAGGTAGGCGTCGCGGATGGCGAAGGTCTGCTTCAACACCGGGGTGGCGTCGAGGAGTTCGGACTCGCCGGTGACGCGCAGGACCTCGGCGACGGTCAGCTCGTGCTCGGCCCTGATGACGTCGAAGACGTGCTTGAGTTCGTCCGGTACGAGGGTGTCGACGTAGTGGGCGGCGATCCTGAGGTCGGTCTTCGCGAGGGTCATCTCGACGTTGGAGATGAAGTTCCGGAAGAAGTGCCACTGTTCGTGCATCTCGTCGAGGACGGTGTCCAGGCCCGCCTCGCGCAGCGCCTTGAGGCCGGAGCCGACGCCGAACCAGCCCGGGACGATCTGGCGGGACTGGGTCCAGCCGAACACCCACGGGATGGCGCGCAGTCCGTCGAGGGAGACGCCGGAGCCGGGGCGGCGGGAGGGCCGTGAGCCGAGGTGCAGGTCGGCGAGCTGGTCCACCGGGGTCGAGGCGAGGAAGTACGTCGGCAGGTCCGGGTCCTCGACGAGCCGGCGGTAGGCCGCGTGGGCAGCGTCGCTCACCACGTCCATCGCCGCGTCCCAGCGGGCCAGCGCCTCGTCGGACTGGCGGGGGGCGGTGTGCAGGGCGGAGGCCTGGAGGGTTGCCGCGACGGTCAGTTCGAGGTTCTCGCGGGCCAGCGACGGGACGAGGTACTTGTCGGAGATGACCTCGCCCTGCTCGGTCACCTTGATCTCGCCCTCCAGGGTGCCCCAGGGCTGGGCGAGGATCGCGTCGTGCGAGGGGCCGCCACCGCGGCCGACGGTGCCGCCGCGGCCGTGGAAGAGGCGCAGGCGCACGCCGTAGCGGTGGGCGACGTCACGCAGGCGCCGCTGGGCGCGGTGGATCTCCCACTGCGAAGTGGTGATGCCGCCGAACTTGGAGGAGTCCGAGTAGCCGAGCATGACCTCCTGGACATCGCCCCGGAGCGCGACCAGACGCCGGTACGACGGGTCGGAGAGCATCTCCTCCAGGATGGTGTCGGCGGCCTTGAGCTCGTCGGTGGTCTCCAGGAGCGGCACGATGCCGATCTTCGCCCAGCCCGCGTGCAGGTCGAGGAGGCCGGTCTCGCGGGCCAGCACGGCGGCCGCGAAGACGTCGTCGGCGCCCTGGCACATCGAGATGATGTACGACTCGACGACCTCGGGCCCGAAGACCTCCAGGGCCCGCCTGACGGTCTGGAAGACGCCGAGGGTCTTCTCGCCGGCCGCGTCCACCGGAGCCGGGGTGGGCGCCAGCGGCCTGCGGGAGCGCAGCTCCTTCGCCAGCAGCTTGGCGCGGTACTCGCGAGGCATGTCGACGTAGCGCCAGGACTCCTCGCCGAGCCGGTCGAAGAGCTGGCCGAGGGCGTGGTGGTGGGCGTCGGCGTGCTCGCGGACGTCCATGGTGGCGAGCTGGAGGCCGAAGGCGGCCAGGGTGCGGATGGTGCGGTTCATCCGGCCGTCGGCGAAGAGGCCGCCGCGGTGCTCCCGCAGCGAGGTCTGGATGAGGGTGAGGTCGGCGAGCAGCTCGCCGGTGCCGAGGTAGTCGCGGCCGTCCTCGTGCGGGATGCCCCTGGCCAGGCGGGTCTTGGTGTTCTCCAGCTTCTGCCGGATGCAGGTGGCCTTGAGGCGGTACGGCTCCTCGGCGTTGAGGCGCTTGTAGCGGGGGCTGATCTCGGGGAGCCGCTCCAGGTCTGCCTTGAGGGAGTCCAGGAGTTCCTCGGTGGCGCCGGTGTAGCGGATGGAGTTGGAGAGGAAGCCTCTGAGCTCGTCGATCATCTCCAGGGCGTCGTTGATGCCGTGCTCGTGCTGGAGGATCAGGACGTCCCAGGTGACCTGGGGGGTGACGTTGGGGTTGCCGTCGCGGTCGCCGCCGATCCAGGTGCCGAAGGTGAGGGGGCGGGTGGCGTCGGGGAGGGTGACGCCAACGCGCTCCAGCTCGGCGGTGAGGTCTTCCAGGACGTCGCCGACGGCGCCGGCGTGCAGTTCGTCGAGGTAGTAGATGGCGTTGCGGGCCTCGTCGGCGGGCTCGGGGCGTACGACCCGCAGCTCGTCGGTCTGCCAGACCAGGTCGATGTTCTCGGCCAGCCGGGTGTCGTAGCGGCGCCGGTCGGCCTCGATGACCGGGGTCTCCAGGAGGGCGGCGATGCGGCGCAGCTTGTTGAGGACGGAGCGGCGGGCGGCCTCGGTGGGGTGCGCGGTGAAGACCGGGCGGACGTTGAGGTTGGCGACGGTCTGGCGCAGGTGCTCGGGGTCGGCGTCCTTGAGGCGGTCGGCCGTACGGGCGAGGAGGCCGCCCTCGGCGGCGCGCCGGGCCCGCAGTTCGCGGCCGCGGTGGACCTGCTCGGTGACGTTGGCGAGGTGGAAGTAGGTGGAGAAGGCGCGCACCAGCTTGGCGGCGGTCTCCAGCTCGGTGCCGCGCAGCAGCTCGGCGGCGGCCTCGCCGTCCTCTCGGGTGAGGCGGCGGACCTTCTCCACGAGTTCCAGCAGCTCGGGGCCCTCCTGGCGGACGAGGGCCTCGCCGAGGAGGTCGCCGAGGCGGCGGATGTCGGCGCGCAGCTCACTGCTCGTGGTGGTCTGGTCGTCGGCACTGCTCACAGGTGCGGCTCCTTGCAGTGTTGAAGCTCGTCCGGGAGGGAAGAAATCAGAACGGACCGCGCTGTCCGACCGACACAAGGATAGGTGTCGCGCTGCGACGCAGGTGGTCGGGCTCTTGCCCAGGCGTCTCCCCCTGCCATACTTACGATGCCGTAGGTTACGGGACCGTAGGAACGGTTACCCGGTCACTTTCCCCACCCTCGACCCCACAGGGGACGCGCATGACCACAAGCTCCGACGTGATCGAAGACCCTTCGAAGGCGGCTGTCGACACCCCCCTGCCCTCCGCCACCCTGGGTGGTGAGCAGAAGCGCTCGCTCGAGCAGATCACCCTGCTGCTGTTCATCACCGTTCCGTTCCTGGCGCTGCTCGCGGCGGTGCCGCTGGCGTGGGGCTGGGGCGTGAGCTGGCTCGACCTCGGCCTTCTCGTCTTCTTCTACTACCTCGGCTGCCACGGCATCACGATCGGCTTCCACCGCTACTTCACCCACGGCTCCTTCAAGGCGAGGCGGCCGCTCAGGATCGCGCTGGCGATCATGGGGTCGATGGCGGTCGAGGGTCCGCTGGTGCGCTGGGTGGCCGACCACCGCAAGCACCACAAGTTCTCCGACGCCGAGGGCGACCCCCACTCGCCGTGGCGGTTCGGGGAGACGGTCCCGGCGCTGATGAAGGGCCTGTGGTGGGCGCACATCGGCTGGATGTTCGACGAGGAGCAGACCCCGCAGGACAAGTACGCGCCGGATCTGATCAAGGACAGGGCGATCCGGACGATCTCCCGGCAGTTCATCTACTGGACGATGCTCTCGCTCGCACTGCCGGCGCTGATCGGCGGTCTGGTGACGATGTCGTGGTGGGGCGCGTTCACCGGCTTCTTCTGGGGCTCGCTGGTCCGCGTCTGCCTCCTGCACCATGTGACCTGGTCGATCAACTCGATCTGCCACGCGGTCGGCAAGCGGCCCTTCAAGTCGCGGGACCGCTCGGGCAACGTGTGGTGGCTGGCGGTGCTGTCCTGCGGTGAGTCCTGGCACAACCTGCACCACGCCGACCCGACGTCCGCGCGGCACGGCGTGATGCGCGGGCAGGTGGACTCCTCGGCGCGGATCATCCGCTGGTTCGAGATGCTCGGGTGGGCGTACGACGTGCGCTGGCCGTCACGCTCGCGTATCGATTCCCGCCGGAATACGGACGGGGACGGCTCCCGGCGCCGGAAGGAGGCCGCCGAGGCGGCATGATGGACGCCGTGGCGACCGACTCGAGCACCCCCAGCGACGAAGTGAAGCCGCGGCGTGCCCGGCGCACCCGGATGACGGGCGCCGAGCGCCGGGCCCAGTTGCTGGAGATCGGTCGGACCCTCTTCGCGGCGAAGGGCTTCGAGGCGACGTCGGTGGAGGAGATCGCCGCGAAGGCGGGCGTCTCCAAGCCGGTGGTGTACGAGCACTTCGGGGGCAAGGAGGGGCTGTACGCGGTGGTGGTCGACCGTGAGATGCGGCGGCTGCTGGACATGGTGACGAGTTCCCTGACGGCGGGCCACCCCCGGGAGCTCTGCGAGCAGGCGGCGTTCGCGCTCCTCGACTACATCGAGGAGTACACGGACGGCTTCCGCATCCTGGTCCGCGACTCCCCCATCCCGCAGTCCACGGGCTCCTTCGCCTCGCTGATCTCCGACATCGCGACGCAGGTGGAGGACATCCTGGGCCGCGAGTTCAAGCGACGCGGCTTCGACCCCAAACTGGCCCCCCTCTACGCCCAGGCCCTGGTCGGCATGGTCGCCCTGACCGGCCAGTGGTGGCTCGACGTCCGCCGCCCCAAGAAGGCGGAGGTCGCGGCCCACCTGGTCAACCTGGCCTGGCACGGCCTGGACGGCCTGGAGGCGAAGCCGCGGCTGATAGGGCGCCGCAAGAGCTGAGGGGGCCAGGACGGGTGGCGGAGCTGCCGGAGACGGTCTGCCGGGTCTGCGGCCGCGACGACGGCGCTCCCCCTGAGACGTACTCGGGCCGTACGACGGCCCGTGCACCGCGAGGGCGCACAGGCCGTCCGTTTACGTACCGTCAGTGCTTGAAGGTGTCCTTCGTCTTCTCCTTGGCCTGGCGGGCGTCGCCCTTGGACTGCCCCATGCGGCCCTCGGCCTCCATGCGCTCGTTGCCGACCGCGCGGCCCATGGCCTCCTTGGCCTTGCCCTTGGCCTGTTCCTTCTTGGCCTTGGCCTTCTGGTCCTTCGCCACCGTTATCACCTCAAGTCAGTGCGGACTCCGGTGTCACGGCACCGGGTATCCGGCCCTACGGGGATGAAACGGGCTCCAGGAACTCCAGTCGGTTGCCGACCGGGTCGTAGGAGTAGAAGCGGCGGTGCCCCGGCAGGTCCCCGTCCCGGTGCACCGGCGCCCCGCCCGCCTCCAGCCGGGCCGCGTACGCCTCGATGCCCGTGACCC